>CAIWGR010000431.1 GCA_903912275.1 uncultured delta proteobacterium | reverse complement strand
GGCTCCGATGAGCGACGCTGCTGCACGCGGGAGCCAATCGGCGAGCCGTCCCGCCGCGCGGGCGTCCGCCTCGAGTTGGCTCCAATCGCAGCGCTCGGGTGCCAGTTCGTGCAGGGCGCGGCCGCGGTCGAAGGCGGCGCTTGGGTTGGCGAGCGGACCGCGGGCGAGCGAGAGCCGCCGCTCGAGCAGGTCGGCTTCGTGGCCCTCCGGTGCAGGCGCAGCGGCGAGCGCGGCGTCGACCGAAGTCCAGTCCGCGGCGCTCTTTGCTGTCGCGTTGATGATGGCCCAGGCCGCCTCGTGCAGGGGCTCCTGGGCGACGATGGCGCAGGCCGTGGCGAGCGCACGCACGGGGTCTTGGAGCTGTTCGAATTCTACCGTCGCTCGCTCGGTCAGCGCCGCGACGGAGCTGTCGCCTGATGCAGCCAGCAGGTCTGCGAGCTGCGCTGCGAGCTTGTGGTCGGTGGCCAATTTCTTCAGCGCCGCACCGGCCCGGTCGGCCAGCGTGGGGAGAGCAGAGGCGGCCTGGAGGCGGCTGAAGGCGGCAGCGGGGTCGGTTGCTGCGAGCAGGGTTGCTGCCCGCTCCCAGAGGGGCCAGGTGAGGTCGGTGTCGCCCGCGGTGTTCGCGAGCGCGAAGAGGGCGTTTGCCGAGGCAGCCCCGTCTGCAGTGGCGCCGGAACGCTCCAGCAGGAGCGCGACGACGCCTTCGTTCAGGCCGCTGGCTGCGGCATCTTGCGCTGCCATCCAAGCCGCCTCGTGCTGGCCTCCGGCAGCGAGCCGCGTAGCCCTATCGATCTGGAGCAGCTGCCGTTCTTCCGCTGTTGGCGCGAGGTTGGCGGCACTGTCGAGCAGTGTGGAGAGCGCCTCCCATCGGGAGGCAGCGGTGGCGATCTCGACTGCCTTCGTTCTCCGCTCGGGCGACATCGCCGCGCTCTGCGCCATGGGGACGAGCAGCGCCATGGCCGCCTCAGGCCGCGCCAGACGCTCGCCGAGGATGACGGCGGCGCGGAAGGTGAGGTCATCCTGCAGCTCCTGCACAGGTGCGGCGGAGGCAAACCGCTCGATGGCGCGCAGGGCGTCGGTCCAGCGCTCCGCCCGTTCGAGCATCGCGGCGTGGTCCTCGAGGAGTGTGAGGTGGAGCGGCTCCTCCTCCAGCGCCTCGGCGAGCGCGTCGGCGGCAGCTGCAGGGTCTGCGAGCCGCTCTGCGAGCAGGTTGGCGAGTTCGCGCGAGAGGCGGGTGCGCTCGGAGCGTTTGGTCGACGCGGCGCGCAGGCCGCGGAGGGCACGCAGGAGCAGAGCGCTGTCGCCGCTCTGGCGCGCGATGGCCTCGATGCGGCTCCAGGCGAGCGCGGGTTGTTCGGCGTCAAACCCGAGCGCCGCGTCGAGCAGCGGCAGCCCGAGCGTGGCTCGTTCGGGCTCAGCGAGGAGGTCGAAGAGGCCGGCGGCGAGTCGGACAGCCTGCGGCCCGGCCGGCTCGAGCAGCTTCGTTCCGCGCGAAACCAGCGAGGCGGCGGAGGCGCCCGACTGCATGAACCAGCCGAAGAGTTCGACGAGCTGGGCGGCATCGGCCTCGGTCTCGAGGCTGATGGCCGTCTCTTCGAAGGCGCTCAGCAGCGAGGCGCCAAGCTCGGGGGATGCGGGGATTGCCGCCAGTTGCGCCGCGACCTTCGGACCGAGGCCTGCTGCGCTCCGTCGCGCTACAACATCGACCCAGGTCTGGGGCGTGGCGACGCCCGCACCGAGGATGGCTGCGAGCGCGGCATCCTCTTCCGCTTCTGAGAGGCCGTCGCCGCGGGCCAGCCAGCGGGCCGCAAAGACGGCTGCGGCTGCCGGGTCGGTGGCCTCGTGGAGGCGGGCGCCGATGCGCTGCCAGTCCGCTGCCGGCAGTTCGTCTGCAGAGGCTTCGACCTGTGCCCAGACCGCATCAAAGGTGAGCGTGTCGTCCGCGGCCGCCAGCGTTGTGGCGATGGCGCGCGCGAGCGCGCTGACCTCTGCAGGGAGTCCCGCGCGAGCCACCAGGGCCGTGGCCATCGCCGGGGCGTCCGATGCGCCGCGGCGGAGCGC
>CAIWGR010000430.1 GCA_903912275.1 uncultured delta proteobacterium | reverse complement strand
CGTTGTTGCGGCGCTGCCACCAGGCCCGCACGACCTCGATATCCTGCGTGCGACGCGCCCGCGGAAGCGAGTTGATGAACCGCTTGCCGTAGCTCTTCGTTATGAGCCGGTGGTCGAGGATGGCCACAATGCCTGTGTCGTTGCGGTGGCGAATGAGCCGTCCGAACCCCTGCTTGAGAGCCACGATCGCCGACGGCACCTGGTAGTCCGAAAAGGCGTTGCCACCCGCATCGTCGATCATCCGGCTCCGCGCCCGCACCACAGGGTCGCCCGGACTGGCGAAGGGCAGCTTGTCGATGATGACCAGCGACAGCGCCTCGCCCTGCACATCGACCCCCTCCCAGAACGAGGCCGTCGCAAAGAGCACCGAGTGGAGGTCTTCGCGGAAGGCACGCAGCAGCGCGCCGCGCCCCATCTCGCCCTGCACAAGGCAGCGGTATCCCACCTGCCGGCGCAGCAGGTCGTAGGCCCGGTTCATGTTGCGGTGGCTCGTGAAGAGGCAGAGCGCCCGCCCCTCGGTGATCGTGATCAGCTCCCGCAGCGTCGGCGCAATCTTGTCGACAAAGGCAGGGTCGTTCGGCTCCGGCAGCCCATCCGGCACAAAGAGCAGCGACTGCTCCATGTAGTGGAAGACCGGCTCCAGCGCCCGGGTTGGCGTGGTCGCCGGCAGCCCCATGCGCCCTAGGAAGAAGCGGAAGCCGCCGTCGGTCGCCAGCGTCGCAGAGGTGAAGACCTGGGTCTCGCACTGCGGCAGCAGCCGCTCCCGGAAGATGGCCGAAACATTGATCGGAAAGCAGGAGAGGCTGCTCCCCTTCCGCCGCCGCTCGAAGACATAGACCATCTCGGGCAGTGTGCGGATGGCCAGGTTGGTGAGGTCGCGGGAGAGCACCTCGATGCGCTCCGTCAGCTTGGTCGCCGTCTCGGTCGTCACCGCCACGCCCTCCACCGCGCGGCAGAGTCGCCCCAGCGAGACCTCCGCCCGCGGCAGGTCGAGTAGTGCATGGACCCCGGCCTCCGAGGTCGCCAGCTCGCCCCAGTCGGAGACCTGATCGGTCCCCGGCATCGCCCGCTCGAGCGCCTGCAAGAAGCCGTGGACCGCGTCGCGCGCCTCCTGCAGCGCCTCCTTCGCCTCGCCGCTGTGGGCCGCTGCCGTCTCCATCGTCAGCTGCGTGTCGGCAAAGAGGTCGCCCACACGCGCCGTCGACAGGTGGGTGCCGAAGAAGCTCGAGGCCGTCTCCTCCAGGTGGTGCGCCTCGTCGAAGACCACCGCGTCGTAGTTGGGCAGCAGCCCCATGTCGTCGCGGTCCCGCAGCGCGAGGTCGGCAAAGTAAAGGTGGTGGTTGACGATGATCAGCTCTGCAGCGCCTGCCGCGGCCCGCGCCTTGACCACAAAGCAGTCGGCGTAGTGGGGGCACTCGCGCCCCAGACACTGCTCCGTCGTCGTCGACAGGTCCATCCAGGTGGCGAAGTCGTCGGGCAGGCTCTCGAGCTCCGCCCGGTCGCCTGTGCGGGTCTTCGAGATCCAGGCCATGATGGTCGGCCAGTGGTGGCGGTCCTCTGGTGCCCTGAAGCGTGGCTCTGCTGCGAACCGCTCGAAGCGGTGCAGGCAGAGGTAGTTCTGGCGACCCTTCAAGCAGACCGCCGTGAAGGGGCGGTCGACGATCTGCCGCAACAGCGGGATGTCTTTCTCGACCAGCTGGTCCTGCAAGTTTTTGGTCGCCGTCGAGACCACCGTCCGCCGCGCCGACCGCAGCGCCGGGATGAGGTAGGCGAGCGTCTTGCCCGTGCCCGTCGCAGCCTCGATCACCAGCCGGCGCCGCTCCGAGAAGGCAGCCTCCACCTCGGAGGCCATCTCCACCTGCGCTTCGCGCGGCTCGAACCCGGGCAGCCGAGTCGCCAGCAGCCCCTCCGGGCCGAAGACCCGCTCCATCTCTTCGCTCTTTGCCATCGGCGGCAGCGCTAGCAGGGCTTGCGCGCGCTTGTCACCTGCTCCCTAGGCCTCGACGATCAGCCGGTTGCGGCCCGCATAGGTGGTCACCACGGCGGCCCGGTTGGTGGTCACCGTCTCGCGGATAACATCGTTGTGGTGGAACCACGATCCGCGCGCCTTGTTGGCGTCGAGGTCGACGATCAGGTAGCCGCGGCTCTCGAGCTCCACGAACCGCATGTGGGGGTTGGCCCGCTTCAGGTTGGTGGCCAGCGCAGCACCCAACCCGCGCGGAAAGCCCGGCGAGGTGATGGCCGGCGTCACAAACTCCACCGCCAGCGAACCCTCGCCCGTCGCCGGGTCATAGGTCGCCGCGTCGTAGGGCGTCTCGGTCAGGTCCATGGCCCACGACGAGTGGATGTCGCCCGTCAGTACCACCACATTGTCGACCGCTGCTGCACGGATGGAGGAGAAGATGCGCGACCGGGTCGCGTCGTAGCCATCCCAGCCGTCTGCATTGAAGATCGGACCGAGGTTGCCGCCCGAGCCCGGCGACCGCCACTGCCCCATCATCACCTGCTGCGCCACCAGCTTCCACTTGGACGACGAGGTCGTGAGCTGCTCGGCCAGCCACTGCTCCTGGTCGGTGCCGAGGAGTGTCCGGTCGGGGTTGCTCACCTCGGTGCTGCTCGCAGGAACCTGCTCGTCGCGGCCCCAGAGGCGGGTGTCGAGGAAGACCAACGCCGCCAGGTTGCCGTAGGTGATCGTCCGGAAGATGCGGTTGTCGGCCTGCTCGCGCAGCGGCATCCACTCGAAGTAGGCTTGGATGCCCGCAGCCTTGCGCTCCGACCAGGCCCCCTCGTTCACAGGGTCATGGTTCTCTGCCCCATCCATGTAGCTGTTGTCGGCCGTCTCGTGGTCGTCCCAGACTGTCATGAAGGTATGGTTGGCGTGGGCGTCGGCCAGGTCGGCATCGCGCCGGTGGTGGGCGTAGCGCCGCCGGTAGTCGCTCAGCGAGAGACACTCGGTCGGCGGGTCGAGCGGCCGCACATTGCCATACTCGTTGTCGCCATATTCGTAGATGTAGTCGCCCAGGTGCAGGATGGCGTCGAGGTCGCTCCGGTCGGCCAGCTGGCGGTAGGAGTGGTAGTAGCCGTGGGCGTAGCTCGAGCAGGAGACGACAGCGAATCGGAGCATCGAGACATCGCCCTCCGGCGCCGTCCGGAACTGCCCCGTGCGCGAGGTGATGCCGAGCGCCAAGAAGCGGTAGAAGTAGCGCTTGCGGGGGCGGAAGCCGGCCACATCGACCTTCACGGTGAAGTCGCGGTCCGACGCGGTGGTGAACCGGCCCGCCGTGCGCCGGCGCGTAAACGCCGCGTCGTCGGCCACCTCGTAGAAGACCTCCACGGGCGCGGTTGGGTCGGCGGTCGATACATGGGTCCAGAGAATGATGGCCGAGGTCGTCGGGTCGCCGCTCGCGACGCCACATTCGAAGAGGTTCGCTGGGCCAGGTTCCCCGGTGTAGTCGTAGCTCTCCACGCCATCGGGGAGCGGCTCGCCATCCAGCAGCTCCTCGTCGGTGGGGCCGGGCACGGGCTCCACATCGACGGGCGGCGTGGTGTCTTCGGTGCCCGTGTCGGTGCCGGTGTCTGTGCCCGTATCTGCGCCCGCGTCGCTGTCACCCGTGTCGGTCGTCGCGCCAGAGCCCGAGCCGTCAAAGCCGGTGTCTTCTCCGCCGTCGGCCGAGCCATCCGAGGTCGCATCGCTGCTGATATCGACGCTGCAACCGGGCAGGGCCGGCAGCGCAGCGGCTGCAACGAGAAGGGAGAATCGCTTGAAGGCTTCGCGTCTCGTGAAGGGGGCCATGCAGTCACTCCAAAGGGTATCGTTGAGGGTCGATGCTGGGCACCGAACCGCCCCGTAGGTGATCCATTTTCGTCGCCTCGGCAAGGCTCAATCGCCGCGGGTGGTCAACTGTCACAGGGCGTCGCAACGGAGCCGCAAATCGCCTATGCGGAGCGCCAAGCGGAGGTTGCGTGAGCCTGGAACAACGACTCGAAGAGGTTCACCTGCTCCATCGCAGCGAGACGCTCGCTGCGGTCTTCAAACCGTCGGGGCTGCTCGTCCACAACAGCGCCTGGGCCGGTCCCCGCGAGCCCAGCCTCGCCGAACGTGTGCGCGCCCTCCTCGATCAGGAGGCCCACCCGCTCGGCCGGCTCGACCGGGGCACCAGCGGCGTGGTCTGGTTCGCGCTCGACCGGGCGCACTACGCGGCCCAGCATGAGGCGCTCGCGCAGCCCTCGGCCCTCAAGCGCTACGGCGCGCTCGTCCGCGGAAACCTGCGCGAGGCCCGCCGCGTCGACCACCCCATCAGCGATGGCGAGGGCGGCCGCGTCGAGGCCTGCAGCCGCATCGCTCCGCTCTGGCAGGCGCGGCGCGAACGGGCCAGCTTCGTCGAGGTTGTGCTCGAGAGCGGCCGCCGCCACCAGGAGCGCCTCCACCTCAAGCACCTGAGCCATCCCGTCATCGGCGATGCCAACTACGGCAAGGGGCCCATCAACCGCCACTTCGCAGAGAGCTACGGCCTCTCGCGGCTCGCGCTCCACTGCTTCGAGGTCGCCTTCGACGACCCCGTGAGTGGCGAGCGGATGCGGGCCGAATCGCCGCTCCCGCCCGACCTCGAAGGGCCCTTCGCGCTCCTGCGCTGACTACTTCGCGAAGCTCGGCGTGATCGCCAGCTCGCGCAGCAGGTTGCCTGCGCCCATCACCCGGTCGAGGTACCAGCCGACGTAGCGGATATCGACGTGGAGCGAGCGGGTGTTGGCGGTGTCGAAGAGCCAGTCTGCCGCCATCGACTCATAGTTGCCGTCGAAGAGCAGGCCGACCAGCTCGCCCCGCCCGTTGAGCGTCGCCGACCCCGAGTTCCCACCCGTGGTGTCGAGCGTGGAGAGGAAGTTGACCGGTACGGTGCCCAGCTCGGGCGCCCGGTAGCTCCCCTGGTCGCCGGAGGCGATGGCGTCGAGCAGCGGCTTGGGTGCATCGAAGGGGTCTTCGCCCGTGTGCTTGGCGGTGATGCCGGCGAGCGTGGTGAAGGGCTTGTAGAAGGAGCCATCCGGTCCGTCGTAGCCGCGGACGGTGCCATAGGTGATGCGGAGCGTGCTGTTGGCGTCGGCGTAGGTGTTGTTGCCCTGCGCCTTGAGCAGCGCGGCCACAAAGGCGGGGCGCAGGCGGGCATCGGCACCCGACTCCCGCTCGCCGTCGTCGCGGAGCTTCCGCAGCAGCGGGTAGAGGTCGACGATGAGCTTGAGCGCAGGGTCGCTGCTCGCCTCGATGTCGGCCCGCTTGGTCTCGAGCAGCCGCATCTTGGCGTCGAGCGGCAGGAGCGACGTCTTTGCGTAGAGCTCATCGACCGCCTTGGCGATCGCCTCGGGCGTGGTGCCGTAGGGCTTGAGGAAGCGGTCGGTCGCCTCGATGCGCGCATTGGCAGGCAGCGCCACCGCGCGTCCGAGGAACCAGGCAAAGAGCCGCTTGTCGGCCTCGAGGACGAACTCGGCATCACTCCGCTCTACCCGGTCAGAGAGCCGGCTCCAGTCCCGCTCCTGATAGCCCTGGTCCCGCTCGAGGTCCGACTTCTTCTCCTTCTCGCGCGCCAGCCAGTAGCCGAGCCGCGCGTTGCCGAGCAGGTCGACCGTCCACATCATCCAGCCGAGCAGCGCGTCGCGCTCGTAGCCCTCCTGCCTGCGCAGGATCTCGGCCTTGAGCTCCTTGCTGCCCTCGAAGTCACCAAGCGCGGCGTCGCGTGCGGTGACGCGCTCCACGATGTGGCTCAAACGGAAGCCGTCGAGCATGCCCCGGTTGTTCTTCTCATAGTTCGCGAGGCCAAACCGGCTCGGACGGAGCCGCGCCCGGTTGCTCTCCGACAGCTCGCTCACCTCGTCCATGATGCGGATGAGCTGCTGCATCGTGTCGATCTGCCACGGATACTCCACCTTCTCGGAAAAGCGGAACTCCTCTGCCGTGACGAGCCGCGAGGTCTCGCCCGGGTAGCCGGCCACCATCACAAAGTCGCCCTGTTCGAGCGGCTCCTTGGCAATCTTCAGGAAGGCAGGCGGATGGAAGGCCGCATGCTTCTCGTCGAACTCCGATGAGGTGCCGTCGGGGCCGACATAGGCGCGGAAGAAGGAGAAGTCGCCGCAGTGGCGGGGCCACATCCAGTTGTCCACATCACCGCCGTAGAAGCCCACCATCTCGGGCGGCGCAGCGACCAGGCGCACATCGCGCAGCTCGCGCGCCTTGATGAGACGGTACTGGTTGCCACCCATCTCCGAGACCAGGCTGCAGCGCATGCCGGGCGTGGCCTCGCACTCCTTCACAATCTCCTTCTCGCGCAGATCCAGCGCCTTGAAGCGGGCCGCGTCGGTCTTGGCGGAGCGGATGGCCCGCTGCATGTCTGCGGTCACATCGACAGTCTCGGTGGTGATGAGCAGGTGGGTGCCGGGGCCGGCCCAGCGCTCCTCTGCCGGCGTGCTCGCAAGAAAGCCGTCTCGGAGCCGGTCGTTGGCGTCGTCAGTGATATACTGCAGCGCATCTTCGGCGCAGTGGTGGTTGGTGATGATGAGGCCGTCCGCCGAGACAAACGAGGCGCTGCAGCCGCCCAGGTTGACGATGGCGTTGAGCGGCGCCTTGGCGAGGTCGGCCAGCTGCGCTGCGGGGAGCTCGAGGCCGAGGGACCTCATCTGCTCGGCGCGGGCCGCGAGCTGGGTGGGGAGCCACATCCCCTCTTCCGCAGCGGCAGGCCTGGGATGGAGCGAGAGGAGGGCGAGAGAGCCGAGCGCGAGCGCAGAGCGGAGGGTCTTCATGGACAGCTCGAGGTGAAGAGGGGCGACTAGCCCTTGAAGTTGGGGGCGCGGCCTTCGACCATGGCGCGGACGCCCTCGTCGTGGTCGGTCGTGTTCTGCACGATGCCCTGGTAGGAGGCGGCAAGGTTGAGCGCGCCGTCCATGGTGAGGTCCCACGACTCGTAGACCGCGCTCTTGGCGAGGCGGACGGCGAGCGGCGCGTTGGAGGCAATCTTCTCCGCGCGGCGGCGGGCATGCTCCATGAGCTCGGAGGGATCG
>CAIWGR010000429.1 GCA_903912275.1 uncultured delta proteobacterium | reverse complement strand
GGCGTCGACGGCAGCTGCAGCCCGCCGAACTGAATCAGCGGCAGGCGTGGGCGGGCGCGCGTTCGGAGCGGAGCCCCGAGCCCTCGCTGCCGGAGCCCTCGAAGGGGAGCAGCACAGAGGCGGGGGCTTGGCGCGACGAACCGGGGGTCTGGCCGACCTTCTCCGGCGGCAGCTCCCAGCCAGCAGGGATGCAGCCCGGGGCAACGAGCGGCTCTGCCCGCTTGACCACAGGAGCTGCGCCGCCGCAGCTACAGAGCAGCGGCAGGAGTGCTATGAGAAGGTGCGGCCGCATCAGCCCGCCTCTTCTTCCAACTTCGCGAGACGGGAGCGCTCGATCACCCAGACGATGCCGGCGGAGAGGAAGTAGAGGATGACGAGCGGACCGGCGATGAGCAGCTGGGTGAAGATGTCGGGCGATGGAAAGAGCGCGCCGATGATGAAGGCGCCGACGACGGCGTAGCGCCAATGCTTGATGAGCGCGGCGAACTTCACCAGCCCGATCATGGCGAGGAAGGAGATGAAGACCGGGGTCTCGAAGACGAGGCCCATGAGCAGAATCGAAGCGGCCGCGAAGGAGAAATACTCCTCCATCATGATCATGGGGACCAGGTTCTTGGCTGCGATCCCCAGCAGCATCTGCACCGCGACGGTGAGCAGAACATAGCGGGCGAAGAGGATGCCGGCGCCAAAGCAGAAGAGCGTGGAGACGATGAAGGGCAGCACGAGCTGCCGCTCCCGCTTGTAGAGGCCGGGCGCAATGAAGAGCCATGCCTGAAAGAGGAGCCAGGGGACGGAGGCGAGGCCGCCGATGATCATCGCAACCTTGAAGTAGACGACGAAGGCTTCGGCGAGGCCGCGGTAGGCGAGCGTGCCGGCGTTTGGCAGCTTGGCGGCGATGGTGGCGTCGACGTAGGGCTGCATGATCCAGGCGAAGAGCTGTTCGTGGAAGAACCAGGCGACGCCGATGCAGAGGGCCGCGCCGACCAGCGCATGCTTGAGCCGCTTCTGCAGTTCCAGGAGATGCTCGAGCAGCGAGCTCTGGATGGAGCGGGTGGGCTCGGCGGTCATGCCTCACCTGCCGTGTCGGAGCCGCCCGCGGGGCTGTAGGCGACGGTGCCCTGCGGCGCGGCACGAGGCGCGAGTGGGTCGGCAGGGTGGGCGGGCTCGGGCGGATGGACGGGCTCGGGCGGATGGACGGGCTCGGGCGGATGCACCGGCTCGGGCGGATGCACCGGCTCGGGCGGATGGACCGGCGCCTGAGCGCTGTCGGGGGCGATGGTGCCGGGGGCCTCGGACTGCGCGCGGGCCCGCTTGATGGCGTCGATGGTGGAGATGTCGTTGCTTCGCTCCGACTTGCTGGAGGCCGCACCCTTGCCCCCCGACTCGGAGAGAATCTCTGCGCGAATCTGCTTCTTGAGCTCCTCGATCTGCGGCGAGCTGAGCATATCGGTTTTGAGCTTGGTGACCTCCCCCGAGAGCTCCTTCACCTGGCGCATGACGCCGCCGAAGAAGCGCAGAATCTCCGGGATCTTCTCGGGGCCCAGCACGAGCAGCGCGATCACCAGGATGACCACGAATTCAAAGCCGCTGATTCCACACATGTGCCAAGCTCCACTGCGCCGTGACCGGCGCCTCTTGTAGCAGAGAAATCCTAGAAGTCGCGCTCTATGCTCCGTATTCCGTCGAGCAATCGACCGGCCTCACTCTCACGCAGGAGGCGGGGTTCGGAGCCGGCGCGGAAGGGCATGGAGCGCCCCGAATCGCTTGGCTGACCGCTCCATGGGTCTACCTTGAGATGAATCAGCCCCGCGGGTTCGTTGGGCAGCAGCCGCTCGGGCGTGGCATCGCCGCGGACCGAGGCGAGCCAGATGGGGAGCGCGACCGTTCCGCCCCGTTCGCCCTGCCCGAGCGGCCGATCGTTCTTGTCGCTTCCTACCCAGACTACCGCGACCTCGTCGGTCGTGAAGCCGGCGAACCAGGCGTCGTAGAGCGAACTGGTGCCGGTCTTTCCCGCCGCAGCGATCCGGGCCGTGGCGATGGCGTGGGCTGTGCCGGCCTCGACGACTTCGCGGAGCGCGGAGGCGGTCTGAAAGACGGCGACGGGCTCTCCAACCGGCGTCGCGGAAGGTCCTGCCGCAAAGTCGCGGATCCGCTGTTCGAGCGGCAGCCAGAACTCGGAGCGTGGCGAGGGCTGGGGCAGTAGGAGCCCGCCGCGTGCGATGGCTCCGTAGAGGCCTGCGAGTTCGGCGGGCGTGAGGCAGCTGCCGCCGAGCGGGAGACTCTCGACCGCGGCCATCGGTGAGGCGATGCCGAAGCGGGCGGCCTGGCGGGCGATGCGGGGGAGTCCGAGCTGCCGGCCGAGCGCGACGAAGGGGAGATTACGGGAGGCAGCGAGCGCCTTCCAGACGGTGACCGCGCCTCCGAACTGTCCGTCGGCGTTGCGGGGCGACCAGACCTCGTCAGCGCCGAGTTCGAAGGCGGCCGGGCCGTCGCTCAGCAAGGAGGCAGGGGTGAGGCCACTCTCCATGGCGAGTTCGAAGACGAGCGGCTTGAAGGTGGAGCCGGGCTGCCGACAGGCCTGGCGCGTGCGGTCGAAGGCCTCTGACTTCGGCGTGACGGAGCCGACCTGCGCCAGCGGGACGGCTGTGGCGCGGTCGAGGACCAGCACGGCGCCTTCGGCCGTCGGTGGAGCGAAGAGTTGCCCCGTGCTGTCGAGCGCGACCGCTGTTCCTGCTGGCGCGTTGGGCAGCGCCGCTTCGACGGGGGCCGAGTCATGTGCGCCCTGCCAGGTGC
>CAIWGR010000428.1 GCA_903912275.1 uncultured delta proteobacterium | reverse complement strand
TGCCGATTCCCGGGCTCGATGGCGGCCACATCCTGATTGGTGGCGTGGAGGCTGCGATGCGGCGTCCGCTCTCGTTCAAGGCGCGCCAGATTGTGAGCTACGCTGGCGTGGTGGCGGTTGTGTCGCTCATGGCCTTCGCCATGGTGAACGACCTCAAGCGCTACTGGGACTCCTTCGCCCACTGGCTGGCATCGTGAGGCGACTGGCCATCGAGACAGCCTCGATGATGCAGTCGGTTGCGCTCGAAGAGGATGGCCTTCTGGTCGACAGCTCCCTCCACCTACAGACGGAGGGGCATGCGCGGGGGCTGGCCGACACCGTCGCGCAGCTTCTCGCCCGGCGTGGTTGGCAGCCCGATTCGCTGGATGAGCTCATCGTTGGCGCGGGCCCGGGGAGCTTCACAGGGCTCCGCATCGGGCTGTCGTTCGCCAAGGGGCTTGCCTTCTCCTCCGGCGCCCGCATCCGCAATGTGCCGAGCCTCGCGGCAATTGCAGCAGTCCTGCCGCCCGGCGGCCGGCTCATCTATGCGACCGAAGCGCGGCGCAACGAGGTCTATGGCGGCGTTCTCTCGACCGGGCCGTCGGTGGAGGAGTTGGTGGCTGTCGGCGCCTACCCGCCTGTGGCCTTGGCATCAGCGGCTGAAGCCTTTGCCGAGGGCGGTTGGCTCGCCGGCAACGGAGCAGCCCGACATGCCGAAGCCTTCGCGCACGTTGTGGCGAAGGCCACGCGGCTGGAGGCCAGCTTCGACCTTCCGACTGCGGCAGGCCTGCTCGCCTATCTGCGCACCCACGATGTGGAGCTCGTGGAGCCGGCCATGGTGGAGCCGGCCTATGTGCGGCCGCACGGCGGAGAGGCCCAGCGGGCCGCGGCGCTCACAGCGCAGAGCGGGCCGGTAGACCTCGCCTAGAGGTCGAACGAGATGGTCGCGGTCGTGCTGATGAGAATCAGATCGTGGCGGGCGGGGTACCAGCCGTTGGGCTCGACGCGGATGATCAGGTCCATCAGCCCATCCTCGGTGAGGAAGGGGTGGAGGTCATCCTTGTAGACGATGTTGAGGTCGGCGTAGGTGCTGTCCGCGGTGAAGCCGCTGGCTTCGGCGATGAGGACGCGCTCGCCCTTGTACTCGGTGAAGAACTGAGCCCGGTTGGCGAAGGAGAGCCGGGCATCGCTGGGCAGAATGATGTGGATGTAGGCCGACTCGAGGTTCACCGAGACGGCTTCGGCGGGGTTGTGGGTGAACTTGAACCGCTTGTGAATCTCGAAGGGGGGCTGCGCGCCGCCCGGGTTGTTGATGGAGATTTCCGTGGTCAGGTCGTCGTGCAGCGTGTCGCTGATGCAGCCGATCGAGCCCATGCCGACGAGGCAGAGGAGGAGCGCGAGGAGAAGAGCTTGGGGTCGCATGGCGGTCCGTCGGAAGAGGTGGCCGGCATTGTGGCGCAGGCCGGGGCGCGGAGCAAGTCTGACGGAGGAGGTTTCGGCAGCAGGACCGCGAATTGTGCAGCGCGCTGCCCGGGCCGCGTCGGAGGGGCTACACCGTTTCTCCTTTTGCGACCCTACGGGAGCGGCTAGCCTGCTGCTGCGGCAGAATCTGCTGCGCCCATCCATCGAGGTTCAGGATGAGAGAGCAAACGAAGTGGGGCCGCGGCCTCAAGGTTGCCGCACTGCCGGTCTGGTTCTGTCTGGCGGCACTCGCCGGCTGCGGCGACGACAAGGAAAGCACGAGCGCCGATGTAAGCCTCGACGGCTCCGGCGACACGAGCGGTTCGGGAGACACGAGCGGCTCGGGCGACACGAGCGCTGATACGAGTACGGACACGGGCAGCTCCGTTCTTTCATGCGCAGGTTCGCCTGTGTCGGGCACGGTGAACGCAGGCTCGCCGCTGGTGCTCGAGGTCCCCGTGGGCGGCAGCACCATCGGACTCTC
>CAIWGR010000427.1 GCA_903912275.1 uncultured delta proteobacterium | reverse complement strand
TCGCTCCGCTGCCGGCTCTCCAGCGGAATCGCCCGCTCCTGCAGGTGGCGCACCAGCACCCGCACCGGCTTGCGGCAGGGCTGCGCCGCTCGAAAGCCGGAGCAGGGCACAAAGAGGCTCTGCGCCTCCGGAAGATGGCCAGGCCGCTGCTCCAGCCGCCCCACCGCCCCCTCGCCCAGGTCGGCCCGCAGCCGCGCCAGCGCCCGCGCCGCAGCCGCCGGGTCGCGCCGCGCCGAGGCACTCCAGAGCGTCCGCTGCTCCGACCCCGATCGCACCACCTGCAGCACCATCCGGTAGCGCACCACCCCGGCCGTCAGCGGGTAGCCCTCCAGCCGGAGCCGCAGCAGGTCGAGCAGCAGCCCGCACTCCGCCGTCGGCTCCGCCGGCCGCACCGCCAGCGGGCAGCGCAGCCCGTCATCGAGCCGCAGCTCCACGCTCACCTGCGACACCACCTCGCCCGTCCGAAGCCCGCCCACCAGCCCCTCCAGCGTCCGCTTCATCCAGAAGACCAGCGCCTCCGACCGGCTCTCCGGCCCCTCCAGCTCCTCCTCCGCCTCCCAGCTCCGCGCCTCCTGCCAGGCCTCCGCCGGATTGCCACCCTCCTGCATCCACCGGTGCAGCGCCTCGGCCCCTTCGCCCAGCCGCTGCCGCAGCCCCGCCGCCGGCAGCGCCGCAAACTGCCCCACCGTCGCCACCCCCAGCCGCTCCATCGTCTCCCGCACCGCCGGCTCCAGCGGCAGCCGCTCCAGCGCCAGCCCCGACACCACCCGATGCTCCTCTGCCACGCTGCCGTAGAGGCGCACCCCCCGCACCGTCCGCGCCGTCGCATAGGTGCCAAACCGGCTAAACCCCACCGCCAGCGTCGACCGGTAGCCCGCCTCCTTCAGCGCCCCCACCACGCTCTCGCACCAGCCCTCCAGCGACGGGATGAGCCGCTGCATCCCCGTCAGGTCGAGCCAGAAGACCCCCGGCTCCCCCGCCTTCGGCTCCACACGCGGCGACAGCAGCGCAAGCCGCGCCGCCAACAGCTGCGCCGCCTCCCGCAGCTCGCTCGGCTCCACCGTCCCCGCCTGCAGGCTCCCCAGCAGCGACAGCCCCGCCGCATACCGCATCCCCGGCCGCACCCGCTGACGCCAGGCCACCCCGTTCACCTCCAGCAGCCGCGCCGACGGCCGATCCGCCTCCACCACCGCCACCGGCCCGGCCGCCCACGAGGGCTCCCGCAGCAGCAGCCGCTGCAGCGCCAGCGACGGCACCGTCACACAGGCCAGCACCGGCCAACCCTCAGCCGCCGCACCCGCCACGTCTGCACCCGCAACCGGCGCCATCGCCTCCCGCAACGCTCGCCCCAGCCCCGCCACCCGCTTCTCATGGTTCCCCGCAAACCGCGGCCGGTGCGGTGCCGGTCGAGCCCCGCCCTCCTGCAGCAGCGGCAGACTTGTCTGAACAGGCGCGGCCATGGTCACTACACTCCTTCGTAACGGATACTGAACAGATGTATCGTTGTGCGCTGTGACGATCAAGATCCGCGCCGCCCGCCGCACAGGAATTGTTTGGCAACCCCGCAACGCGGGTGATACCTCTCAGCGACACATGATGACCCCTACCGCCAACCGCGCCGCTACCCTGCAGTCGGTGCCCGCCGCACCTGCGTCGAGGCTGCCATGAACGGCCGCTACCGGGTCACCGTCTTGGCCGTGGAGCTCTACGACCCGCTCCTCATCCAGCACGCCATCGCGCGCGCCGGCGGCGACGGCGCCCGCACCGGCGCCACCCTCGCCGTCGAGGTCCCCGGCGGCTTCGGCCCCGCCGTTGTCGCCTCCGTCGGAAGCCGCGCCGAGGCCGACCGCCTCCTCGCCTCGCTCACCTCGTCCGGCATCGAGGCCATCGTCGTCGACGACGGCCACCCCCTCCTGAACAAACTCCGCCGCGCCTGGATGCAGCTCGAAGGGCGCGACCCCGACGCCAAGACCACCGCCCCCGAACAGCGCCCGCCCGAGCTCCCCGTCGACCCGCTCGCGCCCCCCGGCTCCGAACCCGACCGGATCAACTTCAAGCTCCACCGCAACGCCGAACGCGCCGAGGTCAACCCCATCGACGCCGTCTTCGGCGAGCTCCGTGTCCACCTCGTCCGCCTCGCCGGACTCATCGTCGTCATCCTCCTCTTCGCGCTCCCCTGGTACTTCATGCTGGGCCGCATCTCACCCACCGAGAGCCTCAAGGGTGGCGGCGGCGGAGAAGAGATCTTCCGCCTCGTCGGAGGCAGCGGTGGTGCGCTCCCCAAGGTTGCCCTCAAAGGCGGCCCCTCCGAGGGCTCCGGCGGCGACCCGCAGCGCGAAGCAGAGCAGATGGCCGCGGGCGCCGGCAGCGGCGACGACGGCAAGAGCGGCCCGCCAGCCGGGAAGGGCGGAGCAGGCCCCAGCCCCCTGAACGAACCCACCGAAGCGGGCGGCGGAAACGGCTCCGGCGGCGGCAAGGGTGGAGCGCCCGGCAGCGGCGGCGACCCCAACGCCGCCAACGACCAGCTCAAGCGCACCGCCCTCCTCCTCACCATCGCCGGCCTGCTCGGCCTTGTCGCCGGCCTCGTCGCCGGCTGGCTCTCCTTCAGCCGCGGCAAACCGGGCCTACGGGTCGTCAAGTCCACCTGGTTCTGGGTCGCCGCCGCCGCCCTCGTCGGCGGCATCGCGCTGGGCCACCTCGCCACCCGCCAGGCAGAGCTCAAGAAGGTGGCCGCCAAGGTGCAGCAGGAGGGCTCCGGCAGCGGCTCGGGCTCGGGCGATAGCGCAGGCAGTGGCTCCGGCGAGGGCTCCAGCGCCGACGAGAAGGTCGGCTCCGGTGCCGCCGACGGCTCAGGAAGCGGCGCCACAGCGCCACGCTCGGCAGATGCACCCAAGAGCGTCGCCTCCCAGGTCGCCGCCATGGAGGGGCCGCCCCGCGCCAACCTGGCCGAGCTGCTCCGCAAGCTCCGCGAGAAGCAGGCGTCGCCGGCCAAAGCGCAGGGCCGCAAGGGCGCGAGCAAGACCGACCGGCCCGCTCCCGGCAGCGCATCCGCCCCATCGACCACCGGCGACGCTGCTGCGGCCGCAGGCGAGCCACCGTCCGGCCCCGCAACGGGCTCAAATCGGGCAGGGCGGGGCAACGCCGCCACTGCGGCGGCCTCGGCACCTTCCACCCCTGCCAGCGCCCCCGCAGCGGCCAGCAGCCCCTCCGGCAAGGGCAGCAGCGACGGCACCGGCAGTCGCCGCAGCGCCCCCACAGACCGCCCCGCCACCACCCCCACCGAGGCCGCTGCAGCCGTGGCTCAACATCCGGTTTTACTTTGGGGAAGTACAGAATTCCGTTGAGGTTAAAGGGCACCTCCACATTTAAATGAATCCAGAATAATGGAGGCTCGCTGAATGGGT
>CAIWGR010000426.1 GCA_903912275.1 uncultured delta proteobacterium | reverse complement strand
GTCGATGTCGTCGTCGTAAACCTCTATCCCTTCGCCGCCACCATTGCCCAGCCGGGCGTGAGCGAGCCCGAGGCAATCGAGCAGATCGACATCGGCGGCCCGGCCATGCTTCGCGCTGCTGCAAAGAACTTCCGCGATGTGACCGTCGTCGTTCGTCCGGCCGACTATGACCGCGTTGCCGAGGCCATCGAGGCGGGAACAAACAGCATCGAACTGCGGCGCGAACTGGCGCTCGAGGCCTTCGCCCACACCGCCGCCTACGACTCCGCCATTGCCACCTATCTCGGCGCCCAGTGCGCGCCGGAGGCCCTCATCCCGCAGCGGCTCTTTGTCCCGCTCGAGCAGGACGCAGCGCTCCGCTACGGCGAGAATCCGCACCAGGCTGCAGCCCTCTTTCGCGCCACCTCGGCCCCCGCGTTCGGGGGTGCCAGGTTCATGCAGGGCAAAGAGCTCTCCTACAACAACCTCCTCGATGCAGATGCCGCCCTTGAGGCAGTCCGCGAGCACGACGAGCCCGCTGTCGTCATCGTCAAGCACACCAATCCATGCGGCGTCGGCCGCGGCGCAACCATCGAGGATGCCTACGAGCGCGCCCTCGCCGCAGACCCCGTCTCGGCCTTTGGCGGCATCGTTGCAGCCAACCGCGAGGTCTCGCCCGCGCTCGCAAAACGGCTCGCCGAGCTCTTCCTCGAGGTCGTCATCGCGCCCGGCTTTTCGTCCGAAGCGCTCGACACACTCGCCGCCAAGAAGGCGCTCCGCCTGCTCGTTGTCGATACCGCGCCGCAGAACCAGCTCCGCCTCCGCACTACCGCCTTCGGAACGCTCGCTCAGACCCTCGACCCCCGCGTCGATGCCGACTTCGAGCAGTGGGAGGTTGTCTCCAACCGACAGCCCACGGACGAGGAGGTCACCGCCCTCCGCTTCCTCTGGCGCGTCTGCAAACATGTGAAGTCCAACGCCATCGTCGTCGGCGGCTCGACCGCCACCGCGGGCGTGGGAGCAGGCCAGATGTCCCGCGTGGAGTCGGTCAGGATTGCCATCTCGAAGGCCTCCGGACAGCAGCCCCTGGCGCTCGCCAGCGACGCATTCTTCCCCTTCCGTGACGGCATCGATGTCGCCGCGGCGGGCGGTGTGACAGCCATCATCCAGCCTGGAGGCAGCAAGCGCGACCAAGAGGTCATAGACGCTGCAAACGAGCATGGCATCGCGATGGTCCTCGTCGGCCGTCGCCACTTCAGACACTAACGGGAGCCCGCAATGAAGGTCATGGTCATCGGCGGCGGCGGACGCGAACACGCGCTCGCCTGGAAGCTTGCCCAGAGCAGCAGCGTCGAGGGGGTGCTCGTTGCGCCCGGGAACGCCGGCACAGCCGGAGAGCCCAGGTGTGAGAACCTCGCCATTCGCGACAACGACGTCGCGGCCCTCGTCGCGGCGGCTACGCAGCATCAGGTCGGGCTCGTCGTCATCGGGCCCGAGTCGGCGCTCGTCGCAGGCGTCGCCGATGCGATGCGCGAGCAGGGCATCCCGACGGTCGGCCCCGGTGCTGCCGGCGCCATGCTCGAAGCCTCCAAGGCCTTCTCCAAACAGCTCATGGTTGAGGCCGGTGTTCCCACCGCGGCCTTCGCCCGGGTCACCTCGGAAGAAGAGGTACTTCGCTTCATCGATAGCCGTCCCGAAGGTGGCCTCGTGGTGAAGGCTGACGGCCTCGCTGCGGGCAAGGGCGTCGTCGTCTGCGATACCCTCGACGAAGCCCGCGCCGAAGCCCGCGCCATGCTCCGCGACCGCCCCTTCGGCGACGCATGCAGCACCCTCGTGCTCGAGGAGCGCCTCACCGGCCCCGAGCTCAGCTACATCGTCCTCACAGACGGTACCCACTTCCTCGCCATGCCTACGGCGCAGGACCATAAGCGGCTCCTGGACGGCGACCTCGGCCCCAACACAGGCGGCATGGGCGCCTACTCGCCCGTTCCCTTCGTCACGACCGAACTCGCCGCAACCATCCACGCTTCCGTCATCGAGCCCACCCTCGCGGCGCTGCGCACGCGCGGCATCCCCTTCCGCGGCTTCCTCTACGCCGGCCTCATGCTCACAACCGACGGACCGCGGGTGTTGGAGTTCAACACCCGACTCGGCGACCCCGAGGCGCAGGCCCTCTTGCTCGCCTTCCGTGGTGACATCCTCCCCATGCTGCTCGCCTGCGCCGCAGGTGACCTCTCCGCGACCACGCCGCCCCCCTCCACACCGGCGGCCGTCATCGTGCTCGCCGCGGAGGGCTACCCGATGGCCCCCGTCAGAGATGCGCTCATCGTTGGCCTGGAAGAGGCCGAGGTCGTCTCCACAGCCAAGGTCTTTCATGCAGGAACCCGGCTCGACCGGGGCCTGCGCGTGAACGGCGGGCGGGTGCTTGGCGTCGCGGCCCACGGCAACACCCCAGACGAAGCCGTCTCCTCCGCCTACCTCGCCGCGGCCTGCATTCGCTGGTCGGGCATGCAGTACCGCACCGACATCGGCAAGGCGCTCAACGAGCCCTGAGTCTCCGAGGCTACTTCTTGCCGCGAAGCCAACCGAAGAGACCTGGCTTCTCCTCGGTCTCGGCAGGTGTAGGCTTGGGAATCGGCTTGCTCATCTGCACGGGCGAACGCGCTGCAGCAGCACCCGCACCTGCAACGTTCTTGGGCGGAGGCGCAGGCGGCAACCGGCTCGGACCTGCCGACGCAGCGGGGGAGGGCGCATCTGCGGCCCGCGGTGGTAGCGCCACGGATTCAGGCTCCGGCTGCTCCATGACCGCCGTTACGATAGGCTCCGCGGGCGCCACGGCGGCGACAGCGCTGCTTGCCAGTGCAGCCCGGCTCCCCGTTGGCCCTGGAATCGCAGGCTCCGGAGCCGCGAAGGTTACCGCCGTGAAGTCAAACTCGAGGTCAAGGTCCATCGAAGGCTCGATGGGCGAAGCATTCGGCATCTCGTAGGCCGAGAAGCCGGAGAAGGTCACCTCGTCGAGTGTCACCCCCCCGCCGACCGCATCCTGTGGCGGCGCAACCACGATCCCTTCGAGCGGAGGAAGGGTCGGCGAGGGAGGCAGCGGCGCCTCCTCCATCATCCCCTCGCGCACGGGCGCAGGCTCCACTGCCACGGAGATGCTCGGACGCAGGTCGGAGCCAATGCCCTCGAAGTCGAGCGCGTCGTCTGCCTCACTCCATGCGGCCGACGACTCCGAAGAGGCAACCAGCGAAGCAACGGGCGGCGGCGCGGCTACCCGCGCCATCGCAAGCTTCCGGGCCTCGTACTCATCCACCGACATCCGAGCGACCGCCATCCGACCAACCGACTGCGCCTGTTCTGCGCCTTCGGACTCCACGAGCGTCTGCGCAGCCGCATCCAGCGGACGCGTTACGGCCTCCTGTGCGGAGTGCGTTGGCGCGCGAAGGTCGTCGCGCATCCGCGTCGGAGCATCGTCCTCGTTGCGTGAAACCACGACCGGCTCACGCATCGACTCGGCTGCCTCCGAAGGAGCCGCAGAAATCTCTCCGAAGGCCGCGTCCGCAGCAGCCAAAAGCGCCGATGCCAGGGAGCCCATATCTCCCGTCCCGTCACGCGGCTCCGCGGCCGGCGGTCCAGACTCTTGCACGCCTGCGAAGGCCGCCGCGTGCAGCTCCTTGCTCGCTCTGTCGAGCCGACGCAGCCGCAGCATCATCCCGAGCTGTTCGCCGCCCGGAGTCCGACGATACGACTCAATCGTCCCCTCTCCACGGAAGGCGCAACTTCCATCCGCCAATTCTATGCGGAACAGCAACAGGCTGCCCTCGGGACGCTGCAGACGCGTGGGCAGGTAGACCGTCGTTCGTGTCACATGCTGCCGATATCCGCGCGTGAACGCGTCGAGGCTGGAAAATTGGTCCAGCCGGACGGTCAGCATCGCAGGGCGTGTCGCTTCGTTGGCGTTCGGCACAACTTCACAAAATGGAGTAGCGGTCGCCAGTCGTGACGCACCGAGGATGAGAGTAGGCTCTTTCCCCTAGTAGGCCCAGCCGAGTGCGACAAGGAAGGTCGAGAAGGAATCCGTCAATTCAGCCTTCCCAGATGCAGCGCTCTCGCCAATCTGAAAGGTACCCGCATAGCGGTCATATCCGGCCGCACCGCGAACCAGCCATTGCGGCGAAATCCTGTATTCGGTCTCAGCCTTTGCTGCCCAACTCCAGACGCTCTCATCACTCCCAAAGGCGGCTGCTGTGCTCCCCATGTCGACGCTTGGCCGCAGCAGAACCTCTGCCTGCGCCCGCCAAGACGCTCCACGGGGCGCAAACCCAACGCCTGTCCCGAACTCCAACCCCTCGTAATAGGACGAGGTGTAGATGGGGTTCCCACCAAGCGCGAACTCGACGGCCCGCCACCCGGCGACCGGCGTTACCGTCAGGCCCGACTCCGCCCGCCAAGGATAAGAGAGGCTCAGCGCCGTCCCGTCGTGGCGCGTCGGGATCTTGACCTCGGTCGAGCCGTCCGTGCCGGCCAGCAAGGCGCTCGTTCGCACCTTGTGCTTGCCCGTAACAAAGCCAACCTGCAGCGGCGCCAGAGCAGAGCCTGGTCGAAGCCAGGCGAAGGGCATCAACTCCATCCGGATGTTCAGGCCCGGGTAGAAGGGCGCATCATAGAGCACCGGTTCCGAAGACCCCGAGACCTCCAATTCCCGACGAACCGCCTCCACCTCGGCGAGGACCCGCACGCCGTCAATCTCCGACCCGCCCAGCCCCCGCCAGGACGTGGGCGCCACGGGCGCCGCAGGCTCCTGCCACCAGCCCTGCGCCGAGCCATCCGACGCGCCTGCCGTCAGCCCCAAACAGGCCAGTGCCAACCCAAGTGCGGTTCTAGAAGTCAAAGTCATTTCCTGCTGGCGGCTGGCCGCCCGTTCGAACGCTGGAGCCGGACTCCCACGCGGGGCCCGCGTCTTCGATGCCCGAGACACGAAGCGCAAAATCGTCGCGGTTGGTCGCCTGCAACAGCGCCTCTTCATAGGTGATGAGCCCCTGCTGCAACAGCGACATCAGCGACTGATCAAAGGTCTGCATCCCGTAGGTATCGTAGCCCTTGCCAATCGTCTCATGGAGCTCTCGGAACTTGGTCTCGTCCAGAATCAGCTCGCGAATCCGAGCGGTCGATACCATGACTTCCACTGCGGCAACACGCCCCTTGCCGTCCTTGCGCGGTATGAGCCGCTGCGAGATGACGGCCTTGAGCAGTCCCGACAGCTGCATTCGAACCTGTCCGCGCATGTGAGGCGGGAAGGCCGTCACCAGCCGCGTTATGGTCTCGGCAGCATCCGAGGTGTGCAGCGTCGACAGGACGAGGTGACCCGTCTCAGCCGCCGTCAGCCCAATCTCGATGGTCTCTAGGTCGCGCATCTCGCCCATCAGGATGACATCGGGATCTTGGCGTAGCGCGGCCCGCAGCGCGGTGGCGAACGAGAGACAGTCGGTGCCGACCTCGCGCTGGGTGATGATGGAGCGTTTGTCCCGCATCAGGAACTCCACCGGGTCCTCTACGGTCACAATGTGGCCGCTCCGGTGCTGGTTGATGTGGTCGACAATCGCCGCGAGCGTGGTCGACTTTCCCGACCCCGTCGTACCCGTCACCAGAATGAGCCCGCGGTGGTTCTCAGCGATCTTCTTTACCACGGGCGGCAGCAGCAGCCCGTCGATGGACTGAATCTTGAACGGAATGACCCGCAGCACCATGCCGACGGTGCTCCGCTGCATGAAGGCGTTGACCCGAAAGCGGCCGACGCCGCTCACCCCGTAGCCGAAGTCGCAGTCGAGCCGCTCACGGAGCACCTGTTGCAAGTGGCTCGGCAGGATCTCCGCGAGCGTGCGGTTGAGCGCGTCGACCGTGAGCCGCTCTGCATCCTTGAGCGGAAGCAGCACGCCGTTGACACGGAACATCGGAGGCAGCCCAACCCGGAGGTGGATGTCGCTTGCCCCCCCTTTGACCGCTACCGCCAACACGCTGTTCAGGTCCATCGTCCGCCTCGTTGCCATGCGCTACGGCCTAGACCTACCACGCCAGCGGCACCCGCAACAATCGCGCAGTTCCCCTTCGGGCGATTTCGCCCGGAGGGGAACCGCAAACTACGATGCCGGCTTCGCCTCGTTCAGCAGCCCGAAGTGGGTGCGAACGAGTGTCTCGATCGTGTCGCAGATCACCTTGTTCTCCAGCAGCGTCGCCTTGGCATTCTCGCGACCCTGGCCCAGACGCTCGCCCTTGAACGAGTACCAGGAGCCGGACTTCTCGATGATGCCCAGGTCGGTCGCGAGGTCGACCAGGTCGCCCTCCTTCGAGATGCCCTTGCCGTAGATGATGTCGAACTCGGCCTCTTTGAAGGGCGGTGCCACCTTGTTCTTTACAACCTTCACGCGGGTCCGGTTGCCGATGACATTGTCGCCATCCTTGAGCGCGCCGATGCGGCGGATGTCGAGACGGACCGAGGCGTAGAACTTCAGCGCGTTGCCGCCCGTCGTCGTCTCGGGGCTGCCGAACATCACGCCAATCTTCATGCGGATCTGGTTGATGAAGACCAGGATCGTGTTCGAGCGGGAGAGCGTGCCGGTAATCTTCCGCAGCGCCTGGCTCATCAGACGCGCCTGAAGACCAACGTGCGAGTCGCCCATCTCACCCTCGATCTCAGCCTTCGGCGTCAATGCCGCGACCGAGTCGATGATGATCATGTCGACCGCACCAGACTTCACCAGCATGTCGGCGATCTCCAGTGCCTGCTCGCCCGTGTCCGGCTGGCTGATGAGAAGGTCCTCGACCTTCACGCCAAGCGACCGGGCATAGTTCACATCCAGCGCGTGCTCGGCATCGATGAAGGCCGCGATGCCACCCGACCGCTGAATCTCCGCAATTGCATGCAGCGTCAGCGTCGTCTTACCCGAAGACTCAGGACCGTAGATCTCCACCACGCGACCGCGCGGGTAACCGCCCACGCCCAGCGCAACGTCGATGCTGATCGAGCCCGTCGAGCTCGTCTCTATCGCCCGGAGCGTCGAGTCCTCGCCGCCAAGGCGCATGATCGCACCCTTGCCGAACTGCTTCTCAACGCCCTTCAACACCAAGTCCAAAGCCTTCTTCTTTTCGCCTGCGTTCATCGTCGTCTCTCCTCAAAGTTACGGAACACCCGTTCAGTATCACGCGAACAGGCAGGGTGCAAGCCTTTCGCAAGGAGACTTATCGGCGTTCGCGAGCGACTGTTGCGTCAGCTCTGCAAAAAATATCGCTTCGACACCCGCCACTTCGGGCCACCCGCCGTCTCCGTCCAGCGGACCACCGCCAGATCGCTTACGACCGAACTCCCGAGGTCGGCTGCACTCGACGGCAGCAGACCCCGCAACTCGTGGTGTTCTGCCTCGCCGAGCGTGCCGAGCAGCACGACTGCGCCGCCGCCCGCATCCTCCGCGCTCGTAAGGCAGAGTTCGCTGCCGAGCGCCTCGACCAGGCTGGCCCGGATCTGCCCGAGCTGCTCCTCGCCCTCATTCACGCGCGCCACCAGCGCCCGCGCCTCCTCCTGGCTCGGGTGCCACGATGGCGCCGCCAGCCGGTAGGTGAACCGCCGCGTCGCAGCCGCGATCTCCGCCAGCGCAACATCGATGCGCTCCATCTCCCCTTCGGCGCCAAGCCGGCCTGCCGCCAGAATCAGCCGCACCCGGTCCGTCGGAACCGCGGCAAACCCGATGCCCATGTGGCGCATCGGCTCACCGAGCTGCTCCACGCTCAGCGCGGCACGCTCCGCAACAGGGATGGCCAGATCTACAACGATGCTCCAATGCATAAACAACTCCCGCTGCGGCCTTCCGACGAGCCCTATCCGAATGTGCCGCTCCGATAGCACCGAAGCGATGCGACACCACCAAAATGTTCGAGCTCCTCCGGTCGCCCGGCCAGAAGCCGCTCCACCAGCCGCAGCGCAGCCACGGTCGACGTCTCCCTGATCTGCCGGCGCGAGCGCGAGCGGCCCAGCGACAGCTTCATGACCCAAGTGACCTCCGCAGACGAGACGGCCACATAGACCGTACCGACCGGCTTCGCCTCGCTGCCGCCTCCCGGCCCGGCGACGCCCGTCACCGCCACCGCAACCTCCGCGCCGAGCCGGTCACGCGCCCCCTCCGCCATCGCGCTCGCGACAGCGGAACTCACCGCACCCTCGGCCTGGATGAGGGCAGAAGGCACACCGAGAAGTTCCGACTTGGAGCGGTTGGAGTAGGTCACCACACCGCAGGCGAAGCCATCGCTGCTGCCGGCGATTTCCGTCAGCTCCTTCGCGACCCCGCCGCCTGTGCAGCTCTCGGCCGTCGCAATCCGCAGCCCCTTCTGACGCAGCGCCGCGAGCACTGCAGCGGC
>CAIWGR010000425.1 GCA_903912275.1 uncultured delta proteobacterium | reverse complement strand
CTCTCGGTCCCCGAATGGTAGGAGGAGACCTGGAGCGTATCGAAGACGACCGGCAGGTTGAGGTGGCGGACCAGGTCGCAGAAGAAGATGAGCGACCCCTTGAGGATGCACACAACGATCAGCGGCTCGCCGGCGTAGTCGCGGCTGATCTCGGCGCCGAGCTCGGCGACGCGGGCGGCGATCTGCTCGGGCGAGAGCATCACGCGGGTCTTGGGATGAACAAGGAGGGGATCGAGCGTAACAGACATGGGGTCCCTATCGAGGTTGCGGGGTCAGACGAAGGCGTTGTTCATGAGTTCACCGAAGCCACCGCCGCCGGGAACGATGTAGTCGTTCGGCGTGAGGCCGTTCTCTTCGCTCCAGCGCGCGCCGAGCTCGGTGGCGAGCACCTCCGGCGAGCTCATGCCCCGGTCGAGGCGGAGTGCGAAGACCTGGGCGGATGGGTGGTGGTCGGCGATGAAGCGGAGATACTGCGGCGTCACAATCAGGTGCAGGAGCAGAACCTGAGCGGGGCTTCCGTAGTGTTGTTCGAGGTGGGTGATGACGGTCGAGAGGCTCGTGCCCGTGGCGCCCATGGGATCGGGAATCACGAGGTGGCGGCCTTCGATGGTCCCACCGACCTTGCTCGCCGAGATCTCTGCCCCTGTGACGCGACCACCGTCGGGGGCAACGCGTGAGACCACGAGATGGTCCTGCCGGACCTGGTCGGGGTCGAGGATGGTGTTGAAGAGATCGTAGAGCGTCTGCGACGGCAGGGTTCCCGCGCGGGCCACGTTCACGCAGACAACCTGCGCTGCGGGGTCGAACCGTTCGCCGTCCAGCACGGCTCGGTCGGTATAGGCGGCCATGCGGGTCTGTGAGGCGACGCGGGCCCGAGGCATCGCGTGGTTCATCGCCGCCACGCCCAGATGGGTGTAGAGTTGGGCGATGAGCCGGTTGAAGTCGGGCTGCCGGGTCTCTGGCGCACAGACCCGCGCTAGCTGCGTGAGCGCGAAGGGGTCGGCGAGCAGGTGGACGTTGGGGCCGTAGTGGTGGGTCCGCTCGCTGAGCCGGAAGTCGATCTGCCGGTAGGCCTGGTCGGTGGTCACGAGAGGTCCTCGCGGTCGGAGACGGGGGAGAGCGGCAGTGCGGTCTGCCGCGCCCGCTCGGCGGCGAGGTGGCGGGCGCTGTTGTAGCAGCCGCGGCAGAGGGCGACATAGCTGTCGGCGGCGCCGACCTGAATCTGCGCGCCGCCGGAGCTGTCGACGACGCGGTGGCTCCGGTTTGCGGGATGGCCGCACTCGACGCAGATGGAGAGCTGCTTGGTGATGAACTCGGCCATGGCCATCAGGTCGGGCATGGGCCCGAAGGGGTTGGCGGCGGAGTCCTGGTCGAGGCCGGAGCAGATGACACGTACGCCGCGGTCGGCGAGCTCTTCGCAGAGGGCGAGGACCTCATCGCCGAAGAACTGCACCTCATCGATGCCGACGACCATCACGGTGTCGCGGACCGCGGCGCGGAGTTCGGAGACGTCGCGGACGCAGACGGCCTCGAGGGTGCGGCCGGCGTGGCTACAAATCTCGGTGCGAGAGTAGCGGTCGTCGATGACAGGCTTGAAGACCTGAACGGATTGGCGGGCGATGTGGGCCCGCTTGATGCGACGGATGAGCTCTTCGGTCTTGCCGGAGAACATGGGTCCGCAGATGACTTCGATCCAGCCTACGCCTTCGGGTTGAACAAGCACGATGCCTCGGAGATCAGGGGTTGGGTTGAGGGTTTGGAAGATGGAGGAACGCCGTCTGACCATCGACGATGGTCACGAGGAGCGCCTTGCGGTGGGGTCCGCGGACAAAGGTGATGCGGCGCTGGCCCGGCTTGAGCGGCAGCGGCCTGTCGGACGAAATGGGGGCCGAGAGCCCGACATCGCGGCCATCGATGAGCAGCCGGTAGGGGCCGTCGCTCTTGTCGGTGGTGAGCCAGCCGATCGGGGCTGCGGGCTCCGGTTCGCTGCCGACGCGGGGCAGTCGAAGCTGGAGCCGCTGCTCGCTGAAACCGTCAAAGATGACCCGACGGTTGAGCGGGAGCAGACCGGCACCTTGGGGCGTGAGGAGCAGTTCGTGCGGCCGGTAGGGGTCGAGCCCTTCGATGGTCCAGCTGCCCGAACCGTCGGCGATGCCGGAGCCGTCGATGGTGAGATGTGCGTCGGCATCGGCCGTGACGACCAGGCGGGCGGAGGTCGGCAGGAGCGCCACATCGATGGGGAGACCCTTCAGCGTTGCGGGGTCGAGTTCGAGCCGTCGGGGGGCGTGGCCCGGGGCGAAGAGGTCCACGATGGCGAGGCCTGTCGGGGGAATGCGGAAGCTCTGCGAGGAGCCGGCGCCGAACATCCGCTTGCCCTGCACGAAGACCTGCGCCGACGGTGGTGAGATTTGGAGCGTGACGACGGGATCTCCGACCGTTGCGTCGCCCGTGGCGGGTCCGGCCGTGTCGTCGAGCAGGGCGACAGCGCCGAGCGCGACAACGCCGGCGATGCTCACGGGGAGCAGCAGCCGCGTGAGCGTGGAACGGACTGCAGCGGAGGCTGGCAGCGGCGGCGTTGGGGCTGAGGCGGGGTGCGCAGAGACAGGCGTGTTGGGCGCGCGTGACGGCTCCGGCGCTACCACGACGGGTTCGAAGGTGGCGACGCGGGCCAGCTTGTCGCGCTCCGAAGCAAACTCCGCAGGGAACTCGCGCTGCATGAAGGCACGGAGGTCGGCCCTGCCATACTGCGTCGGCTGTCCTGCAAGCAGGGCACGGAGCTCGTCAGCGAAGGCCGCCGCGGAGGCGAACCGCTCCTCGGGGGCCTTGGCGAGCGCCCGAGCCAGAATGGCATCGAGCGCGGGGGGCAGGTGGGGCTGCGCAAGGCAGACGGAGGGCGCAGGCAGCGAGCGAACCCGGTCGAGCGTCTCGAATTCTGAAGGCGCGTTGAAGAGGCGGCTGCCCGTGAGCATTTCGTGGAGCAGGATCCCTACGGCGAAGAGGTCGCTCCGCTGGTCGGCCGGACCTCCGGCTGCCTGCTCGGGCGAGAGGTAGGCGAACTTTCCCTTGAGGATGCCGGCGCGGGTGCGGCCAGCGCCGGTGCCTGCGCGCGCAATGCCGAAGTCGAGGAGTTTCACCTCTCCGTCGAAGGAGACCATGACATTCTGCGGGCTGATGTCGCGATGCACGAGGTGGAGCGGCCTGCCGGCGTCGTCGACCTTGCGGTGGGCGTAGTCGAGGGCGTCGAGGAGTTCGAGGATGATGTGGATGGCCTGGGCGCCGCTCATCACGCGTGCGTGACCAACGAGGTGGCGCTGCAGCTGGAGGAGATCGCGGCCGGCGATGAACTCCATGACGAGATAGAGGAGGTCGCCCTGCTGGCCGAGTTCGAAGATATCGCAGATGTTGGCGTGGTGGAGCTGCACGGCGAGCCGTGCCTCCTCCACGAACATGTCGAGAAAGGCGGGGTCTTCTGCCAGCCCGGGCAGCACCCGCTTGAGGGCCAGAAAGCGTGTAGGCGGTCGCT
>CAIWGR010000424.1 GCA_903912275.1 uncultured delta proteobacterium | reverse complement strand
GAACAGGCCGTTGGCATCAGAACTCACGTGGATGAGCAGGTCGATGCGCGCCGCGAGCCGGTCGTGGACCGCCGACGACTCTGCAGCGCAGTGCTCGGCGGCCGCGAAGGCGAGCGAAGAGATTGCATCGGCACTCGAACGCGCCGCCACGGCCACCAGCGTGCTCACCGCATACCCCGTCGGTCCAGCGAGCCAGATGGCAACATCCTTCTCCACCAGCGGGTCGATGACGGCGAAGTCAGGTCGCAGCATGAAGGCGCGCTGCAGGTCAGAGTTCAGCGAGTTGGTGTTGTGCTCCAGTCGGAGCACATTGAAGCCCCGCAGCGTGGTGGAGGGAATCTCCTCCACGATGACGATTCGCTCCGAACTATCTGCAAGCAGCCCATGAATGAAGGAGGTCGCGAGTGCACGGTTGGGGGACGACACGATGATGTTCGCCCGGTTCCGCATCGCCTCGCCCAGCCAGGCAAGGACCGCATCAGGATCACCGGTACGGAAGGATGGCCGAAGATCAGCGACACTCTTGGGCGAGCGGGTGATGGAGACCGCGCCACCATCGGCAGGGTTCGCGCCATTGACGATGACTGTCGGGAATCCATCGAGCAGGATGCGTGCTGAGCCACCGTTGCTCACATGGGCAGCGGCTGCAAGCCTGCGGAACGCCAGCATCGCCGTCTCGTGCCGGCCGAAGCCGATGGCTGCGCGGCGGAGGCTGTTGTCGGCCAGACGCTCGAAGATCTCGCCGGCAGCGTGCAGATGCACCTCGGTCGCCTCCGTCGCGTCGAGCAGGAGCTCGAGCGGGCCAAGCCCAAGAAGCTCCGCGAGCAGCAGCGGCGCCAGGGCCGCCCGCTCGTCGCTGTCGAAGTCGGCAGGCGTTGCAAGATCAACCGCCTTGGCAACCAGCGGCGAGAAGCGGAGCACATCTTCCTGGCGGGTCGGGTAGGTAACCGGGAGGTCGGCCAGGCTCACCCGGAGCAGCGCACCGTTGAGGGCGGCAGCGAAGACCTCAGCGAAGGCCGCGCCCTCGGGACGCCGGAGGGGTCCGAACACGCCTGGATTGCGCTGAATGCGGATGCGCGCGCGCCGGGACGAGGCGTCCGCCGACGGGCGCTCTTGGTCCACCGCCGCGCTGCTGGCCGGCGTCGCTGCCGCCTTCAGCGAAGGAACGCCCAGCGTGATCCCCTCTGCGAGCGCCGCATGCACCGAGGTGATGCGGGTCGTCGTCACATCCTTGCCAAAGCCGCTCGCAGGAAGGTGAGAGCCTGTCTCGATGTCGCGCGGCATCACCTGCGCGTGCGAGCCGGTCAACGATGGCATGTTGCCCGAGGGGCTGATCGGAGGCCCGATCACATACTCGCTCACGCTCGGGCGTGGCACACCGGCGCCCTCATGCTTGAGGAGAACCCGGAAGTCGCCGACCACGATGGTGTCGCCCGACTTCACCTCGGTGGGAGCGCTGATCTTATGCCCCCCAATCGAGGTGCCGTTGGTGCTCTGCAGATCATGCACCACGAACCGGTCCTCCGTCACGACGATGCGCACATGCCGTTTGGAGACGCTCGACCGAGCAAGAATGATATCGTTGCCATAGGCCCGACCCAGCACAATCTCCGGCTTGTCGAGTTCGATGCGCTCCGGCTGCTTGCCGCGTTCTGTGACCGTGATGCTGTACATGGTGACCAGACCTGTGAGGGGCGTGAGTGCGCGAGTCCGTCCAAGATCCGCCCATTATCTCAATCGCGTGTGCGACTCTGAACTGAAGAGGACGAACGGTCAAGAGCGGCGGCGCGCGAGAAGATTATTCTGTTGATTCCGTCGACTCAGCCCGGTCCCGCCCGGTCGTTACCGTCGTTGCACCGCTGCGAACCTGCGCTGCGACCTGCGGCTGAGACTGACTGATGATGAGCCCCGAGCGGGCGCTCTCCGTGTAGAGGTGGCAAGAGACAAAGTGGCCTGCACCCACCTCGGTGAGCGCGGGAGCCTCGGTCCGGCATCTGCCGTAGGCAGCAGGGCAGCGGGTATGAAACCGGCAGCCGGAGGGCGGGTTGATGGGGCTCGGCACATCGCCCTTGAGCAGGATGCGCTCGCGCCGCTGTGTGGTGTCCGGCTCCGGAATCGCCGACAGCAGCGCCTGTGTGTAGGGGTGCGCCGGATGCTTGAAGAGCTCGTCGGTCTCCGCAAGTTCCACCAGCTGGCCGAGGTACATGACCGCGATCCGGTTGGAGATGTGACGGACCACGCTCAGGTCGTGGGCAATGAAGAGGTAGGAGAGTTTGAACTCGTCCTGCAGGTCGAGGAGCAGGTTGATGACCTGCG
>CAIWGR010000423.1 GCA_903912275.1 uncultured delta proteobacterium | reverse complement strand
GGGCTACTCGCTGCTCTCGGCAGGCGCAGCCTCGGTGGTTGGCGGCATCGTCTACAACGCCTCCGGTGCCACCACCCGAAGCGACTACGACGACGCCTACGCCGCCTGCACCGCAGACCCCATAGGCTGCGACCGCGACGCCGTCACCACGCTCGCCGCCAAGATCGACGACGCCAAACTCCCGCTCGCCATCCTCTACGGCTTTGGCGCAGCAGCGCTCGGCACGGGCGGCACCTTCCTCCTCCTCGACTGGATGGACAAGGACGAGGCCTCCCACGCCTCGCTCCGGGTCTCGCCCACAGGCGCCACGGTCCGCTTCGACTGGTAGGGGCCGGGGGCGCCGCAGCGCCCCCTTCCTTCGCCAGCTACCTGAACCGCCCAGCTTCCGACGGCGACTCGCCCAGGAAGATCCAGCTCGGGATGGCCGAGTTGTAGCTGTTGATCTCCACGAGGTAGTCGCCGGGGGCGAGGTGCGTATCGAAGCCGTAGGCTGCGCTGGGCGTCGAACCGTATCTGGCCCCGCAGTCGACGCAGTCGTTGCCCGTCCCGGGGCTTGCGCAGAGGCCGTCCCCCGTACTCCCGTCGCAGTTCACATCGCTCACCGCCGCCGGCGTCAGCGCAGCGAACCAGCTCGGATAGGCGACGGAGGCCGGCTGGATGCCGCCAACCTGGGTCCCCGCCGTGCTGTAGGAGGAGGGGGCGTCGAGCTTCCAGATCCGGTTCCGGGTGAAGGGTGCCGAAACATTCAGCGCGCGGATGCGGGTCGGGGCATCAACGTGCAGCGTGAGGTAGCGGTTGTAGCCCGTGTCCCACGGGCCGGAAATGGCGATCGCGCGGGCCGCGCTCCCTCCTGTGAAGAGGTAGACGACGCCCCCCTCGATGGTCGCAGAGGGCGCGGTACCTGTGGGGATGCTCGCGGCGGCAAAGGGCTCGATCAAACAGGCGGTGCTGCATCCGTCGCCGCCCGTGGTGTTGCCATCGTCGCACTGCTCTCCAACCGTCACATCTCCGTTTCCACAGACGGACGGCTGGCAGGTTCGCGACAGCACCGAGCAGGCGAGACCGTCCAGGCAGGGCTTGTAGTCGCTCGGCTCACATTCGCTCCCGGAGGTGACGACCGAGGTCGCGGTGTCGCGAATGAACAGCGTATAGGCCCCCGTCTGTGTCGACGCTGCTGAGACCCGGATGGTGTAGGTGCCCGGCTCGAGGAAGGCGAGCGCCTGTTCTAGGTAGATGTAGCCACCGGACGCCTCATACCCGCCTCGCGCTCCGCTCCGCGTATAGGCGTTGTCGATGGTGCCGGCGAAGAGAACGGCGGCGCTCGCCGACAGGAGTTGGATACCGAGTCCGTTGCTGTAGTTCGGGAAGGCAGCCGCCTCGGCGTCGAACTCCAGATGGGAGCGACGGGTCAGCGTGACCTTGAAGTAGTCGAAGTCCGTCGCCCCGCTGATGATGCCGGTTACCTTGCGGGAGTTGCCGATACTCCGCGCCGTGAGGGTGCCGTTGTTGGGCTCCTGCTCCGGGTAGTCCTCGAGCAGGCAGTCTGCAGAACAGCCGTCGCCGGCCGTGAGGTTTCCGTCGTCGCATGACTCACCCGAAGAGGTGTCGAGGTAGCCGTCGCCACAGGTCGTGACCTCGCAGGTTCCCCGATGGAGACGGGGGTCGGTCTCCCGGCAGATGGCGGCGTTTCCACCGATGTCTCCGCAGGCCGCTCCGGTAACCCGCGCGATGCCACAAGCGGCATGCTCGGGGAGCTCCTGGTTGGGGTAGGCAACGACATCGAAGGCATAGGCGCCGCTCGGGGAGTAGACGGAGAAGCAGTACCGCGACCCATCGACTGCAACCACAGTGGGTTCTGCCTCGCAGGAGCGGGAGCCAAGCGTCTGGTGGGAGAGATCGCAGAGGCCCCCGACGCGAACAGGTCGGAAGCTGACCTTGCCGCCGAACGGCCCCACAGGAACACAGTAGTAGTCCGTATCGTAGTTCGAGCTGCCGTAGACGCGATGGGCGCTACCCACAAAGTTGGCAGAGGCGAGCTCGTTGTCGGGCTCCACCTCTGTGTAGCTCTCGATGGTGCAGGCCGCGCAGCCATCGCCCGATGCGCTGTTGCCATCATCACACTGCTCGCCGGCGCCCACTTGGCCGTCGCCGCAGAAGGGGACGGCGCAGACCTGTGTCAGCGTGCAGTTCAGCCCCGCAGCGCAGGCCGCGTCGAGGCAACTCTCTCCCGCCTGCGCAATGGGCACCTCCGTGAGGGCGACGAAGAACTCGGCGGCCGCTCCATCTCCGCCTGCCCACCGGGACTCGGAGTCGACGATGATGTAGATCGTCTCTCCGGCTGCCACCTGCAGCGTGCCGCCGCCTCCCTGCAGGCTTGCGCTGCCGCAGGCCGCCTCTGCGAAGATGTCGCCACAGTTCGAGCGCCGCGCATACCAGGAGATCGGGGGGCCGTTGCCGTCGAGACTACCGGCCTCCACCCGAAGCTCAACGGCCGCGGTGGCCGTGTAGAAGTAGACCTTCTCCGGCCCGACTGTCCCCGAGCAGTTGAGGCTCTCATCAGCGGCAGTGAGGCCGTCGAGCCTGTCTACAGCGTAGAAATCGGGCCCCTCTGCGCTCGTGTTGCCCGTGAGGGGGCTTGGCGAGGCACAGGCCTCCGCTTGAACGGCCGCGCGACAGGTGCCGCCGAAGCCACAGACCAGGTTCTGCGTCTCGTCGCAGCGCTGTGCTGTGCCGCAAGATGCGCCTTCGCCGACGACAGAAATGCAAAGGCCGGCGCGCTGGCCGCCGGTGATGGACTCACGCTGGAACCGTGTGCCGGCGGGGCAGTCGCCCGGGTAGGAGACGCGGCGGACGCAGATGCCATCGCTGTTGGTCTCCGAGAGGTCTGTGCGAGAGAGGCAGCGGTCGTCGGCGCGGCCGCAGAGGGTACCCGACAAGTCGCCGCAGGAGGCGCCGGTCGCCACAACCTGAGCCGAAGGAATGCAGTAGGCGTAGTAGCCACCGAGGAAGCTGGTGCGGTAGCCGACAGCCTCGCCTGCGGCGCAATAGTTGCCCTCCCTGCGGCAGATGCCACCAATGCAGCCCGCACCGCCGTAGCTGCTACCGGAGCAGTAGCCGTCGGCCGGCTCGGCAGTACAGCTCTCGCCGTCGGCGAGTCGGGGCGCGCAGACGCCCTCGTAGGTTGGCACCAGAGCACCGGCCACAGCGACCTCGTTCGGCGGCGAGAGGAGGCTGCAGCCCTCGCCCGGCGCGCAAGAGGTCATGGGGGCGCCGAAGCCCTGATAGTAGACGCTGTTGCCTGCGTTGTAGGTGTAGGTGCCGAGACCGGCGCAGCGCTGCTGCGGGCAGAAGGCCGAGCCGCGGCAGGCCACATCGAAGCAATCCACCAGCGCGTCGCCGTCGTTATCGATGCCGTCGTCGCAGATCTCACGGCACTGCGGCAGGCCATTGCAGTCGGGGTCGAGACAGTCGGTCTGGCCGTCGCCGTCATCGTCGAGGTAGTCGTTGCATTCGAACTCGAAGCAGGCAGCGTCGGAGGCGCAGTCGGGGTCGGCGCAGTCAACCAACCCGTCGCTGTTGTTGTCCACGTTGTCGGCGCAGTTGGTCTCACCGCAGACGGCCGCGCTCGCGCAGTCAGGGTCGGCGCAGTCTGTCAGCCGGTCGGCGTCGTCGTCGTAACCGTTCCCGCAGATCTCCGTGGGCCCAGTGCCGGTACAGACCGTCGCGCCACTGCAGGCCGGGTCTTCACAGTCCACCAACCCGTTGCCATTGTCGTCAACGCGGTTGTTGCAGACCTCAGGCGGGAGCAGCGTGAAGCCCGAGCAGGAGTTGAAGGTCGCGGTGCAGGCGGCCGAGTTCCCACAGAGCACAAAGGCGGCGAGGCAGGAGGCGCATCCCGTCCCAAAGCCGCCCGTCGCAAAGCAGCCGCTGATGGCGGCCTGATTCCCAAGACTCGAACAGGTGTTGAAGAGCGTGCCCGACGAAAGCGTCGAGAACTTGCTCCGGTCGGAGCTGTTGTCGCAGGCCCCTGCTCCGCCGCAGGCAACCGAGCAGGCGCCATCGTCGCAATCCACCCAGCCGTTGCCATCGTTGTCGATGCCATCGTTGCAGATCTCTGCCCCGGTGCCCGTGTCCGTGATGGTGCCTGTGTCGGTGACGTCTGTCGCGTCTGTACCCGCGTCGGCATCGTTCACGCATCCCCAGAGCGTACAGATGGAACCTGCCGCGCAGTCGATCTGGGTCACACAGGGAACCAGACAGAGGTCACCGGCAGGCGTCGTTTTGCAGACCTCTGCACCCACGCAGGCCACACCGCCACAAAGCAGCGCAGTTCCTGTGTCTGTCAGCGCATCGACAT
>CAIWGR010000422.1 GCA_903912275.1 uncultured delta proteobacterium | reverse complement strand
GGCATGTTCGGCGCCGAAGAGGGCCTTGAGCCTGTCGATGGCGAGCTGCTCGACCTGGTCGATGTACTGCTGCCCCTCGTAGTAGCGCTTGCCCGGGTAGCCTTCGCTGTACTTGTTGGAGAGGGGGGTGGAGGAGGCCTCCTGCACGGCGCGCGAGGCGTAGTTCTCGCTGGCGATGAGGCGGATGACCGTGCGCTGACGCTCCTGCTCGCCGTCTACGAGCGCTGCGATTTCGGGATCTTGCTTACGGAGCGCGTCATACATCGGAACCTCCCGCGTGGTGGGTCGGAGGGATAGCAGAAGGGTGCGCTGCATAGAAGCGGAAAGCGGCGCTCGAAGCAGCGTGCGGCGCGTGCGAAGACGGCGCGTTGACGGCCTGTGAGCACGCGGGTAGCAGGCGGCGCAACCCCTGTTTGCAGTACCATGACGCTCTCTCTGACCGAAACGCTCACCCGCCTCGTGGCAGCGCTTGCGACCGCGGCCGCCTTGGTCTGGTGCCTGCCGGGCTGGGTGGCGTCGGTTGACCCGTCGCTCGACGATGCAGCGCGCTACGTGGCCTCTCAGTACCGTGAGGGTGATCTGGTGGTGCTGGCGGGCAGCGCGCGGAGCTATGAGTTGGAGCGCATGGGGGAGCTGCCGGCGATCGCAGCGGAGACGCTTCCCTACGAGGCGTTTCGGGCGCAGCGAATCTTCGTCTTCGGCAGCGGACCGGCGGCGGCAAGCCTCTCGCGGACGCTGGAGCACAAGGGGTTCCTGCTCTGGCAGCAGCAGTTCGGCAACGAAGAGGTCTCGCTCTACCGCGTGGCATCACCGGTGACAGTGCTGCGCGACTTCACAGCAGACCTGACGGGCGTCACGGTCTCCGTGCGGAAGGAGGGAAAGGAGCGGCCCTGCAGCCTGGTCGGCGACCGCTACATCTGCGGCAAGGAGTCATGGCAGCAGGTGCATCGGGTGGTGGAGACCATCGGCGGCGAGCCGCTCGAATGCATCTGGAGCCACCCGCTGCCCAACGCCGAACTCCTCATCAAGCTCCCGGAGGTTCAGGGGGCGACCCACCTCGCAGGCTGGATTGCGCAGAGCGACTATGCCGCGTCGCTTCCGACCGGCGCCGCCATTGAGTTCGAGATGTCGGCGGTGAGCCTCTATCGGCGCTTTGTGAGCCAGCGGACTACAGGACGGCAGGAGATCAGCCAGCCCCTCACCGGGACGGCGCCGGGGCCTGTGCAGCTCAAGATCCGCTCGTCCGACACCGGAGCGCGCCACTTCTGCTGGTCGCTCGCCGCCGTCGTGCAGCGGGAGGACCACCGATGAGGCGGCTGCTCGTAGCCTTCACCATGACGGCCGTTGCGTCGGCCTATCTCATCTTCTCGCCCTACTTCGAGAAGCTGAACAACCCGAACGAGAATGTGCGGGTCTACATGGCGATGTCACTGGCGGAGTCGCACACCTTCGCCATCAACAGTCTGGTTTCGCGCTGGGGCTATGTGAACGACAAAGCGAAGAAGGGCGACCTCCTCTTCCCCGGCAAGGCGCCCGGCACCTCCTACCTCGC
>CAIWGR010000421.1 GCA_903912275.1 uncultured delta proteobacterium | reverse complement strand
TTCACGGCCGCTGAAGCAACCTGGCCCGACGCGGACGAATACGAGGGCGAGCGGGTCGACGGAGATACGTTCCCCGCGACAGACGATAAAGCAGCCACTGAAGGCGCTGTGACACCCTGGAGGGTGTGAGGAACATCTGATTCCGATAAATGTTCAGCCGGAGAACCATGGTTTCTGTGCTGATACTGGGAAGAGTCCGTGCTGTGGCTCAAAGCCGCTGGAGCCAACACTGGGATGGCGGCTGGCGAGCAATGCTGTTTCGCTGATAAATCAGCTGAAGTGGAAGACATTGTATAAGGGTACCGACCCACAGGAAGACGATACGATGCAATACAATCGACGACAAAAATCGACGAAGGGTGTCTGATGACGCGAGACTGGCGGAGGAAGCGAGTAGGGAGAGTCCGAACTATGCGAGTCTTTCCATTTAAGTAGTAATGGCCTTGAGGTGTATTTCTGAGCACTTTTACGAGGATTAGACAAGGCAAACCATGTTAACAGGGAGGGATTAGAGTTCCAACCGGTGTTGATTTATTGCATAAAATGGTTTGTGCGAAAAAGCCTCGCCAAGAAACAGCGATGAAACAGCGATTGTGCAACGGGCAAATATATTCAACGGTCAAATCTGTGGCACTTTTGCCGGCCACGATATTAGGAAGCTTGCTAATTTAGAACATTGAAGCCGGCGTTGAAGACGATGTTCCATCCGGGTTGCACTTGTTTTCGTCTGAGGTACTTCACGATGTGGTGGTACCCGAGCGTTTTCTCCTTGCCGCGGTAGAGTACCGCGTATATGGCGCCCAGCTCTGCTCCCGAAAAAACAGGAGCGGCCGGAGGTCCGCTGCAAGGGTGTGTGTCGACGAGGTCCGGCGCCGGATGACGCGAGGACGAAAAGGTGAGAGGCCCGAGGGGGGACGGCGATGATCCCGAGGGCGCCATAAGGCACACTGAGGGAGAGAGAACAGTTGAGAACGAGGAGGCGGGAAACAGAGACGTGGTCGGAAAACCAGAGTCTCTACCTTGGCGGGACCGGGAGGCCGAAGGCGCGGGCGTGCCGTTCCTTGGCAAGGCGCGCATACAGAGCACCCCTCGATTCCTTGCGAGCGACCGCCACGGGCAGCGTCGGGGCTGAGGCCGGCAGTGGGGGGGGGAGGCGCCAATGGCCCCTCGCGATCGAGGGAGACTGCGACGGAGTCGGAATCGGGTGAGAGCGAGCCGATAGGGGCAGGCAACAGTGGAGAGCGGGGGAGCAGGCCTCCCACCGTTTCCAGTGGGGTAGTTACCGGGCTCGGAGAGCGACGGCGAAGGACACCGAGACGCACGAGCACCTCCCGCAGACGTGGGCGCACGGCGCGAGCAGAGTGGAGGAAGGCGATGGAGCTGTCGATGCGCTCGAGGGCGGAGCAGGAGAACGCGCCGGCCATCCCGAGTGGCGAGGCCTCCGCGAAGCCGGCGATGCGCTCGAGAATGTCGAGCCATGCTGCGGGGGCGGCGGAGAGAAAGATGGGGAGAGTGTCGGCGGTGAGGTAGAATGAGGGAGGGGCCTCAAGACGCAACGCGGGGGAAAGCGCAGGGGAATGTAAAGAGTGCGTGGGAAAGACCCAGGGCACCCACCTGTCAGCAGCCCAGCCGCCGCCGTGGTGCACTCGGTGAGGATGTTGCGACCCTCGACGGAGAGCAAGGTGATGAGAGCAACCTGCTGCGCCTTGTCCGCGCGGCGTGCGCGGCGCGACGCAATGACGGCCGCGCGAGCGACACGGCGCTCCTCGAGCTCGGAGGCATCAAAAACATGGGCCACCGTGGGTGTAGCACCGTGTCGGCGAAGCAGCTGCTCGCGCTGCTTGCCGCGGCCCCCAGTGATATTGGCGCCGTCCGTGACGAGCATGACGGGAATGACGCGCGAAGCCGCGGCAGGGACTACCAGCGGTGCAAGACGGTCTGGGGGCAGGGACGCCGGCACCACAGCAGTGTCGAGGGGGACGCGGAGAGGGTCAGTGAGGATGGCCGGGAGGAGAGCGCGTTGGGCGCGAACGGTCTCGAGGTACCAGACCTGGGCCTCAGCCGGTGCTGGACCAATGTCCGCCACGCAGGTGCCCTGGTAGTCGAACAACATCGGGACGCACTCGATGATCCGCACGATGAGGTGGCAGGACGTGAGAGCAACCGCAGCTCGAGCCGGAGTAGCGGCCATCAGCTGAGCGATGCGCTCCGCATGGGGCAGAGACGACGCCGGCACGCTGCGAACCAAAGCGGCAGCATGCGCCGAGAGCTCTTCCAGCAGCGCCAGGAGGGGGCCGGAGCGAGGAGGGAGGCGAGCAATGGGTGGTGTGGGGGCAGGCTTGGATTTTGCGCCTTCGGGCTGGGGGGCAGCCACGGGCTTGGCCACAACAGGCGGGGAGGCCGCCGCGGGCTTGGTGGCCGCCGCAGGCTTGCTGCGGGAGGCGATGGAGGAGACAGCCGCCGTGGACGAAGAGGTAGTAGGGGTGGTGAGCGGTGCGGAATCGAGGGGAGATACACAAGGCAGAGCCGCGGCACCGTTCGCGATCGAGGTAGGAGGGGGTGCGCAGCGAAGCGAGGTGATGGCACGCGCGACAGCCCGCTCCCATGCCGCCTCGGCATTGGACGCGTGCGAGAGGTCCCGTGGAAAGGCGAGCGCCACACCGTCCAACGAAACCACGGGTGCATCCGCCGTGATGACGACGCCGAAACGGTTCATGACGAGGAGCAATGCCGCAGCAGCGATGCTGGCGGTCCCAAGAAGGGCCGCGAAGCCAGACGGGATGTCGAGGGCAGGGTACAGCGCCGCGGCGGCGATGATGGCCATGACGCGACGGGCGCAGACCAGCGCCGGCGCGGTGGGATCCTTGAGGGTGGCCGCCACGGTCGAAAAGACCACGGGAGGCGCGGGTGAGGACGTCGGAGGCCCCAGCCCAAAGCGGCGAACAGAACCGTGGTAAGGGCGCTTGCTCGAGGAAGAGTCCCCCACCAGGGAGCGCTTGTCACCGCGCAACGTGGAGCGGTCGCCGCCGCCACCGCCACCCGAGCCGCCGCCCGAGCCGCCGCCACTACCGCCGCGACCCGCGCCGCCACCGCCGCCGCGACCGGGATCAGCGACGCCTGGGTCAGCGTAGTACCGGCCTGAGTGCCGTATCCAACCGTGAGCCACGAGAGCGCGGTAGAGGCCACGAATGCCCACGTCGTAGAGCACGCGCAGAGCCGGGAGGTAGGGGGTCGAGGCGTCGATGTCGTCCATGAGCTTCCAGAAGCCAACGGCGAGCCGATCGTGTGGAGCGCGCGAGTCAGGGCCTGGGTCGTAGGTGACCGCCGCCGCAGTGCGAAGCGCCTGGGGCACGTCGGTGAAATCCCCGATGATAGCATTGAGAGCCTCCCTCGCCACGCAGATGCCGCGCGGAGCCACGCAGGTGTGACTGAACGGCAGTGCACCGAGAAGGGTGAGGACCGTGAGGGGTGACGCGTCCGACGAGACGTACGGCAGCCGAGAGCCGAGCGGACGGCCCACCCGTGGCTGGGGGCGGGCCTCCGCCGAGGCGGTGGCAACGTGGACGGTGAAAACGGGTCCGGTGTCTCGGTCGCGCTTGAACGACCGGTAGGACCATCCACGATGCGCGTCCGCTGTAGGCTGGCGAGCGCGAGGGACGAGCGAGGTCCCTGAGGAAGAGGAGCGCGGGGCGTCCGGACGAGCGAGAGGACCCACGCGGGACACCTTCTGAGCGGGCACAGCGGCTGACCGAGCGGCGCTGTGGACCGATGGTAGGACCGTTGAAGGGAGCGGCAGCGCACGAGGCGGAGCTGGATACGCGCCTCCACTCCAGAGATCTCCGGGCAGCGGGAAGGCCAAGATAGAGCGACCCTCGCAAGCGAGAGAGAGAACGCGATCCCCGAGGCGCAGCGCGTCGACCATGTTCTTCTCCTCGAGCGGCGCGGGGCAGGGGGTGTCATCACACGCTTGCAACAGGGCCGCTTCGGGGTCGAGTGCGGGAAC
>CAIWGR010000420.1 GCA_903912275.1 uncultured delta proteobacterium | reverse complement strand
TACATCGCGCAGCCGCCGCTCTACCGTCTGACGCGCAAGCAGATCTACGTGCAGGACGACGCGGCGCTGGATGCGATGAAGGTCACGAATGTGACGGGGAACAGCAAGCTGATCTCGCACGACGGGACGAAGGAGAACACGGCGGAGGAATTCGGCGCGGTGGTTCGTGATGCCTACACGCACAAGAAGGCGCTTCGGCGCTTTGAGATGCGTGGCTGGGACGAGCGCGTGGTCGATGCGCTTGCGCGTGAGGGCGAGCTGACGAGCGACTCGTTCGCTTCGGGCGAGACGCTTCGGGCGGCGCTTACGAAGGTGTTTGAGAAGCTGGTGGTGGCCTATCCTGCGAGCAAGTTCGTGCAGCCGCTGGTGGTTGAGCGTGGCGAACGGTTTGCAGCGGTGTGGGAGACGCGGGTGAGCGGTGCTGTGCGTCGGACGCCGATCAACGACGAGATGCTGGCGCTCCGCGACTGGCGCGAGCTGGTCCGCATCTACCGCGCCTGGCTGGAGCTGTCGGGGAACGACGGGATGGAGGTTGCCCTGTCGGGCGACAACCGCCTGAAGCTTCGGACGATTGGCGAGCTGGTGGCGCTCATCGAGGAGCGCGGCATGGTCGGGATGCAGCTGCAGCGGTACAAGGGTCTGGGCGAAATGAACCCGGAGCAGCTCTGGGAGACGACGCTGGACGCATCGCGCCGGACGCTTCGCAAGGTGACGATGGGCGACTTTGTGCAGGTGGAGCAGACCTTCAGCGTGCTCATGGGCGACGACGTCGAAGTGCGTCGCGAGTTCATCGAGAGCAACGCACTGTCGGTCGAGAACCTCGACATCTAGCGGTGGCGGAAGACGAACCGACGGAGGGCGCGGAGGCGCTCCGCTCCTCCTACGCGCGGGGTCTGTTTGACCACTTTGTGAGCCGGCGGGCGCGGGGCACCGACCTCTCTTCGCAGGACGTGCACCTGCTCTTGTCGTGGGAGTCGGAGGGCATCCCGGAGGGCTGGGTGGTCGAGGGTATCGACGTGGCCTTCGCGAAGCTGCGCGAGGCGCCGGCGTCGATTTCGGAGTGCCGGCGGTATGTGCTCAAGGTGGTGGAGGCGCGGCGGGAGAAGCCGGCTGAGGCCTCCGCAAACGGAGGCGCGGAGGCTTCGAGCGAGGAGGCGCCGGAGGCTGGGATTCCGGCCCGGTTTTGTGACGATGAACCTGGGCCGTTGCGGCAGTTGCGGTTGCTCTGCCGGCATCCGCGGGCGGAGGTTGCGACGGCGGCGGAGAGGCTGTGCGAGGAGCTCAAGTTGATGCCGGCGGAGGCGCTGGTCTCGTTTGAGGTGTTGCTGGGGCTCGAGTCGCGGCTGGAGGAGGCGGTGGTCGCGCTGCTGTCGGGCGAGGAGCAGGAGGCGCTCGCGGAGGAGGCGCAGCGGATGCTTCGGCGTGAGCGCCGAGGAGCGGACGCCGCGGCAGCGCGGCGGGCGCGGACGCGGGCCTACCGGGCGCTGCTCGATGTGCCGCCGCTCTCGTAGTGGAGGCGGAGGAGCGTTGTGACGGCGGCGGCGGGGTCTGGGGCGCCGAGGAGGGCGCGGACGGCGGCGAC
>CAIWGR010000419.1 GCA_903912275.1 uncultured delta proteobacterium | reverse complement strand
GGGCGGCCCCCAGCTCGGCGCCTTCTTCGTCGACACCGAGTCGCGCCGCGACTGGCTCGAGAACGCCAACTATGGCAGCACCGCCATCACCAGCGCAGCCGCGGCCCAGCTCAACGCCCAGCTCATGGACGACTACGTCACCAAGGTGTTCGGCCCCAACATCGAGGCGCTCCGCACCTACCTCAAGCCCAGCAGCTTCGCCTTCCTGAGCCGCGTCCCCGACTCTGCCGACTCCATCGACCAGCGCGACCGGCTCCTCATCGCCATGGTCGGCTCCTGGACCGCCACCGCAGACTCCCTCTCGCTCGCCGCGCAGCGCTGGAACGAGGTCTACCGCCTCGACGGCGAGCGCCGCGTCAAGGCCAACCAGGTCGCGGGCTACCTCGGCGAGATGTACCGCGCCGCTGTCATCATCATCGGGCTGCACCAGGAGGCCGGAAAGGCCGCCGAGGCCGCCTCTGTCGCCGCCGGGCTGGGCACCCTGCTGCTCCGCTATGAGGCGCTCACCAATACCTTCAACGAGCTCCTCTTTGCCCGCGACGGCGAGCTCGCCATCTCCTCTTCGCTCGACCCAGAGCAGGCCAGCCGCGGCGTGCTGGCGCAGCGCCACGAGGCCGCCCTCGAGGCGGTGGATGATGCCTCGGTCAAGGTCGACACGCTGCTCCAGACCCTGCTGACCAACGACATCCGCAACGCCGACCTCTTTACCAAGCTCGATAACGCGGTGAACGAGAGCCAGAAGCGGCTCGTCGCGCTCTGTGGCCAGCCGGTGGGCTGCGACGTGCTCCGCCCCGGCGATGCCACCAACCCGCTCTGCGACACCTCCTGGGAGGCCGGCGTCTGCGGCTTCAAGCAGTCCAAGAGCCTGTTGGCCAGCCGGACACCCCGCAGCGTGGAGGGCTTTGAGAGCGCTGCCTCGCCCTCGGAGGGAGGCATGGCGATTCAGGAGATCGGCGCGGCGGCCACCGCGGTGAAGAGGACCGCAGAGGCCAAGGCTGCCTTCATGCAGTCGACCATCCAGCAGGCCGAGACGGCCGCAGCCTTCCTCGCCTCGGCCAACAAGTGGAACGCCGACAACGAGGCGGCGAATGCCGCCATCGAGGCCCGCTTCGATGCCGACTCCGCGGCACTCTCCACCCGTACTTCGGCGCGAGAGAAGACCATTCGGGACAACATCAACGACAAGCGCAACAAGATCAACATTGCCAGGGGTTTCTACGCGGCGGAGCTTGCAGTGGCCACCTACACGAAGGTCAAGGAGATGACTGACGCCTCCACCAAGATGGCTGCGGAGGTCTCCAAAGAGGCGGTGGAGGGTGCGGGCGAAACGGTAAGCGCCACCACAGAGGCTGCATCCGACTGTCCCGATGTGACGGTAGGACTGGCCGTCCGTGTTGGCGCGGCGAAATGCGCCGTTGGCCTTGGAGGAAAGATCGCCGCCGCCATCCTGAAGGGTGTTGCGCGGGTCAAGAGCGCCCTCATTGCCGTGAAGGGCTTCCTGAAGAAGGTTTACGACGCGGCGAAGATCGCGTGGAAGGAGACCAAGGCAGCGCGTGAACGTCTGGAAGATGTGACGCGCGAACGCGAGGCCGAGATCGAGCTCTGGACGGTCGAACTCGAAGAGCTTCGAGACCCGGTGACAGAAATCGAGCGCCAGGCCTTCATCGACCACACCCGTTCCGTCACCGCAGCGAGCCAAGCCTACGACCGCGACCTCGACGAACACCAGCGCCAGATGGACGAGGTCTTCGACCGCACCACCGAACTCCTCGACCGCGAGCAGGACTGGCTGGCCCGTCAGAACGACCTGCTTTCGGCCAGGACCCGCTACTACCAGATCGTCGAGGCGGCCCGTCAGGAGCGGGCTACCCTCGAGATGCGCCGGCTGCAGCGCCAGCAGATCGCCCAGCTCGTCGCCGGCCCCCAAGCCGTCTTCTTTGCAGCCAACGGGCTGACCGAGGCCGAGCGGGAGCTCGACCGGGCCAAGCGGAAGATGAACGACTGGCTCGTCGCCCTCGAGTATGCCGCCGTCCGCCCCTTCTACAACGAGCGGATGTCGATTCTGCTCGCCCGCAACACCTACCAGCTCCGCGCCATCGCCGACCGGCTCACCGACCTGGAGGGCCAGTGCGGCGGTGCCACCAACCTGCAGGATGGCTCCGTTTCGCTCCGCGACGATGTCCTCAAGCTGACCAGCTCGCAGGTCGACCCCGTGAGCGGCCAGACCCTTACGCCTGCGGCCCGCTTCCGGCAGACCCTCGCGCAGAGCGACCTCCCCGCGACGGCCACCATGCGCTACACCGTCTCCGAGACCGCAGACCAGGTGGCCAGCAACAGCGCGCTGCTCGTCGTCAACTTCAACCTCGGGCTCACCCAGTTCGCCAACCTCCGGGCCACCTGCAACGCCAAGATCGCCGGCATCGCCCTCAATCTCGTGGGCGACAACCTTGGCAGCGGCCAGCCCTACGCCACCCTGCTCTACAACGGAAGCAGCCAGACCTACTCCTGCCAGCCCGGCATCGACGCCTATGTGCAGACCTTTGGCCAGGGCGACACCACCTTCGGCTCCACCACCAGCTTCGTGGTCAACGGGCGTGCCGCCTCGCCTGTAGCAGGCGTTGGCGAGATGGGGTCGAGCAACGTCACCTTCGCCGGCCTCCCGCTGGCGGGCGACTACACCCTCATCATCGACCCCACGCTGCCCGCCAACCAGGCCATCAACTGGAACAACCTGCAGGATATCCAGCTCGGGCTAACCTACTCCTACCAGGACATCTTCAGCTCCACCTCGGACTGCGCCAACAGCCTCTAGTCCGGCCC
>CAIWGR010000418.1 GCA_903912275.1 uncultured delta proteobacterium | reverse complement strand
GTCCTCGGCGAAATCAGCGCTTCTGCAGCGCCTGCTTGCGGGCGAGCAGGTCGCGATTTCCGGGCATGGCCTTGAGGCCGGCCTCGACGATGGCGAGAGCCTCCCGCACGCGGTTGGCCGCGGCCAGCGCATCGACCAGCACAAGCCGGTAGCGGGGCAGACTCCCGCCGCTCTTGTCAAAGGCCGCCTGCGCATGTGCGACGACGAGCGCGGGTTCAAGAATGCCAGCGTGAGCCAGTGCAAGTTCCACCACCGCGGCATGCGCGTCTGGGTCGCTTCCCCGGTCATTCGCATGGCGTGAGAGCATGGGAAGCGCGAGGTCGAAGCGGCCACCCTCTTGGTAGGCCTGCAACAACAACTCGCTCCATGCACCGGGCGCCCAGGCCCGCTCTGCATCTGCCTCGAGAAGGTCTGCCACATCGCCCCAGGCCGCCCGTGCCGCGCAGAGCTCTGCGAGTTTCGTTCTCGCATCCACCGTTTGAGGTGCCGCGGCAAGCGCCTGACGAAGAGAGCGCTCCGCAGAGACCTTGTCGTCGTGCCCGAGCTGCAGCAGGGCCATGAGGTAGAGGGCGTCGGGCTGCGAAGGCTCCTTCGCCAGCACCTTGTCGGCCAGCCGCTGCGCGGCCTCCACACGGCCTGCGAGCAGCTCTGCGCGCCCCATCAGCACCTGCGCCGAGGGCAGTTCGCCGGAGCGCGCAGCCACATCCGAGAGCGTCTGCAGCGCGAGATTGGCGTCGCCCACATCGAGATGCGCCTGTGCGAGTGCCACCGCAATGTCGTCGTCTGTCGGGGCATACTGCTGGGCGCGGGTGAGGACCGTCACGGCCCGCCTCGCCTGGTGCACCGCGGTCATCATCTTGCCGATCCGAAGCAGATCGAGCGGCTTGCGTTCGTACTCTGCAGCGCGCGCGAGCGCTGTCACGACATCGGTCGACGAGCCGTTCGCCAGGAACAGTTCAGCCAGCGCGAGTCGTGCCTCGGTGTTCGAGCCGTTTGCGAGAATCGCCTCTTGAAAACGCGCCGCGGCGTCTCCTTGCCCCTGCGAAACAATGCAGCGACCGATGAAGGTAAGCGCCGACGACAGTTGCGCCGGCGTGGCAGCGCTCTTGCCCTGCGCGACCACCTGCTTGCTCAACACCGAGGCCTCGTCGCAACGGTTCAGGCGGAGGCGCGCCTCGGCCGCCCCCAGCTGCGCGTCGATGGAGCTCGCACGCGTGGAGAGCGCCGTGTCAAAGGCAGCGCAGGCCTCCTCGTTGCGTGCCTGCGCGAGCAGCAAGTTACCCAGTGAGATGCGTGCCGAGAGATAGTTGGGGTTGGCCGCCAGCGCCCGATTGAACCTGCGCTCCGCCTCTGCCTGGTCACCCGCCTGCTGCGCGGCGATGCCTGCCTGAAACTCGGCTTCGTCGGCCCCGTTCATGAAGGCGGCGCCGGCACCCGACTCGGTCGCCGGTCCCGCGCACCCCACGGCGGTGGAGGTGATGGAGGCGGCGAGAAGGGCACCGAGGGTACTGTTGCGCAGACGCATGGAGGGGAACCTCGAAGGAGCAGTCGCTCGTGTCTTAGAAGGCCCAGTTGAACTTGGACTGGACGGTCCAAGCGTTGCTGGCGGTCACATCCGTGCCGTAGGTCGAGGAGAACCCGTCACGACCCTCGTAGATTGCCGCAACGGAGTCCAGCCGCTCGCGGCCGGTCTTTCCGTTGAAGGCTGCGCCGGGCATGTAGTAGCCAAACGAGAGATCTGCGCTGTAGCGGGGCTCGCGGTAGTAGAGGGCCGCATCGGTCTCTACGCCGTAGAAACCCTCTCCAGACGGCGTGAGCTCCGAGTCGACAGCCGTCGCCGTGATGACGTCAAGGCGGGCGCCAAGGATGTCGTTCTGCTTCGCGAGGAAGTCGAACGAGAAGTAGGGGTTCACATAGTAGGCGTTGGTTACGGCACCGATGACTTCGCGGAACATGATCATGTCGATGAAGTAGTTCCGGTCAAACCGGAAGTTGGTCAGGTTGGGTTCGCGGTCACTGATCTGCCACTCGTCCTTGACGGCGAAGGCCGAGATCTGGCTGCAACCTGCGGGGCTTGCGGGGTCGCACTTCTCGATGGTCCGCGGCGAGGCGTAGCCTGCGTTGAAGCCAGCAGCCATCGCACCCTTGCTGTAGTCAAACTCCATGGCGACTCCGAGCTGGTCGATGTCGCGGGGCTTGGCGGGCGTGTTGCTCTCGGGGCCGGCGTTGTCGATGCTTCCTTTGATGGCGGCAGCCTCGAACTCGAACCGGATGCGCTCCATGGCGCGCGGCTCCGAGGTGTAGCGGAACCAGAGGTCCATGATGTTGGCCTGTGCGCCGCGCGCAATCCAGGTGTCGTCGAGCAGGGCGTTGTCGACGCCGTTGGTGCCTTCGATGGCGCCGGCCTCGGAGCTCAGACCCTGCTCGCGGTAGACATAGTAAAGGCCGTAGTCGAAGGCTGGCGCCCGGAGCTCCTTCAGGAGTCGGTTGCGTTCGGCAACGTCTGCCGGCTGCAGCGGGCGGCTGAAGAGCGAAACGACATAGCTCGTCACATCGTCATCCTGCGAGAGGTCTGCGCCCTGGCCGAAGTAGTCGATCGACTTCTGGGTCGTCGGCCCCGCCACGTTGTAGTCCCAGCCGAGCGCGAGGTAGAAGCCCGGTACGCGGGTCACGAACATCGCACGGTCGACATAGTCGCCGTAGTCGCAGTCGAGGCAGGAGTGACCCGCAAGCGCGCCGCCCCGGTAGGAGAGCCGCTGCTCGGTGATGGAGGAGTAGTTGCCCCCGCCGTTGGCGAGGATGCCGAGGCCCCACTGCGAGGCCATCCGGCCCAGACGGAGCGAACCGATGAAGGTCTTTACCTCGCCGTAGGCCTGCGTCACTGCGACCGAGGTCTTGCCGGAGTTCGACTCTGTGGGCGGCTCCTGCGTGCCCGAGAAGCCGACGAGCGGCAGGTCGGTACGCACCAAATCGAGGTTGTTGGAGTCGTAGCCGTCGGGGGTCGAGCCCATCACGACGTTGTCGAGGATGTTCATCTCGAGGTGGACGCGGACATCCTCCGTAAGGTGGAAGATGGGCCGGAGACGGAGCCGCACATTGGCGCCGCCGAGCAGCTCGGCAGCCTTGTCGGCATACTTACTGAGGTCGACCTGCTTGCCGTTCTCGTCGGGCACCTCGACAGGATTGTTCTGCACGTTCGAGCGACCAAGCAGCGCCTCAACGGGCGGCAGAATCGGGCTCGTTCCCTCGGTGTTCAGGTCGAGGTTCGAGAAGGCGTCGGCCCGGAAGCGGAAGTAGCCATGCCATTCCACATAGGGGAAGCTCGTCGACGGAGCGGCGAGCTGGTCCTCGGTGATGAGGTTGAAGGCCGGAGCCGGCGCGCCGGCGCCCGTGCCTGCCGGGTTCTGTGCGGCGTAGCTCTCGAAGGCCTTGGTCCGCATGACAGGCTGTGCCGCCTCCAGCGTGAGGGGCGCGAGCGGCCCGGTCGGGAGTTCAGGATCCGCCACCTGCGCGGCCCCCTCGTCGGCATAGGCGACGCTCGTTGTGGGAAGGATGGCGAGAAGAGAGAGCCAGGCAACGCTACGCATATTTGCTCCAGATTGGCGGTCGCCCGCGAAGGCGGCACAAGCAGTGGACCGCAGGTAACACTTCAAAAAGAGGGATGTCAACGCGAGCGCACCTGCTCAGTGATGGTCAGCCTTTCGCTGGCACATCTCGAGCAGCACCCCCATGGTGTCTTTGGGGTGCATGAAGGTGATGAGCTTGCCGTGGGCTCCGTCGAGCGGCGCCTCACTGAGGAGTCGAATCCGATTCTCGATGGCCTTGCTCCGCTCCTGCGCGATATCGTCCGTGGCGAGCGCCATGTGGTGGAGTCCTTCGCCCCGCTTCTCGATGAAGATGGCAATGGGTGAGTCGGGACGCGTTGGCTCGAGCAGCTCGATCAGTGTCTCTCCGCAGACGAAGAAGGCCACGCGCACGCCCTGGCTCACGACCTCGTCTATCATCTCGAGATGCAGACCGAGCTGGTCGCGATAAAAGGGAATGGCCGCTTCCAGCGACCGGACCGCAATGCCGATGTGGTCCACCTTGGTATACATGATTCACCTGTGGCGTCTGCCCGAAGAACCCCGCCAGCGCGGGTCATCTTCCTGCTACACCAGCGGCCTGCAAGGTGCTAGGAATCGGCCTCCGCATCTCATCGGAGGCATCGACCCTACATGGCTACGCGCAACCTCAACCAGCCGCCTGCAGAGAACGACC
>CAIWGR010000417.1 GCA_903912275.1 uncultured delta proteobacterium | reverse complement strand
GCGCTCCTCCTTGCCCCGGTCGTCTGGTTCAACGGCCAGCGCGGCAGCATGAGCCCCTCTGCCGCCTCGGGTGGCATCAACCTCTACATCGGCAACCACGATGCCGCCGACGGCACCTGGACCATCCCGAACGGCTGGGTGCTCAAGCAAGACACCTCGGAGCTCCCGCGAGAGGCCCGCCGGATTGCAGAGGCATCGCAGCACCGCCCGATGAGTGCTGGCGAGGTCAACGACCACTGGCGCGATGCGGCATTCCGCACCCGCCTCGATGACCCGCTGGGCACGCTCCGGCTGCTTGGTCAGAAGTTCGCGCTCGCGCTGCAGTCCGACGAGGTCCCCGACAACCGCACCTACGCCTACGACCGCCAGTTCATGGGCATCCTTGCGCTGCCCCTCTTCCCGCCTGCCGGCCTCTTCATCGCGCTCGGCCTGCCCGGGCTCGCCCTCCTGGTCATGCGCGGCCGCCACCGCGCCATGCTGCTGCTCTTCGGGCTGCTGCTGCCGCTGGGCACCATGCTCCTCTTCTTCGTTGTTGGCCGCTACCGGCTCCCCTGGCTCCCCTTTCTGGCCATCGGCGCGGGCGCCTTTGTGGAGTGGGGCAGGGCGCAGCTCGCCGCCAACCTGGAGCGCCGTCTCCTCGCGGGGCTGACGGTGGTGCTGGCGCTCTCGCTCTTCTCCTTCTGGCCCAGCCGCGAGTCCCACTTTCGTCACGAGCAGTTCTTGCGGGCCAACGACCTGCAATCGCTCGGCTTCCCGCTCGAGGCGGTGGTGCTCTACGAGGGCCTCTTCGACAGCCCCAAACTGGGCGACATGGCCCGCTGGAACGCTGCCCGCGCCTGGCTGGAGGCTGGCAGGCCAAAGGCTGCACACGACCTTCTCCTCCACCTGCAGAAGCTCCGCGCGGCCGCGGGAGACAGCGCGGGCGCGGCAGAGGCGGGCCAGCGGGCCGCAGAGGTCATCGAACCATAGCCTCGCTTGCGCGATTGTGCGCCGATGGGTAAGGCGCCCGCTCCTCGGGGTGTAGCGCAGCCTGGTAGCGCGACGGTTTTGGGAACCGTAAGTCGCAGGTTCGAATCCTGTCACCCCGACTTGAATGCACCCGTAGCTCAGTTGGATAGAGCAACGGCCTTCTAAGCCGTGGGTCGCTGGTTCGATTCCAGCCGGGCGCGCTCTTTGATCTTCAGGCGCGCTGTTCGCCTTCGGCTGCTCCGTCTCTGTCGCCCGGTCTGGTTCTGGCGCCATCCGCCCTGTTCCGCACGAGCGGGCCGTCTTGACTTGGCACCGCGCTACGGGTAATGCCCACGCCCCGAAGTCCGGCTCGCCGGACGGACGGAGGATATAGCTCAGTTGGCAGAGCGCCGGATTGTGGTTCCGGATGTCGAGGGTTCAAACCCCTCTATCCTCCCTCTCAACAGGCCGTGCCCCCTTGGGGGGGCGCGCCGGTCGAGCACGCACTCGTAGCTCAGTTGGATAGAGCGCCGGACTTCGAATCCGTAGGTCGCAGGTTCAATTCCTGCCGGGTGTACTCGGAGGCCGCTCGGCGGCGCTCTTCGGCGAGCTACCCTACCTCGCCGCCCCTGCGCCGGAGCAACGCTGGGGAGAGGAGCGCGCACCAAACAAAGTCACAATCGCGGCGCGAACGGGGAACGCGTGCGTGCAGGGCAGTACGCGCCGGGCATTGGGTGAAACGAACCAAAACGCCGCTTAACAGCGCCTCAGGGAATCCAGGAGATGCAGATGTGCGAGCAGGGTTGCTTCTCTCGCGGCAATCATGCACCCTTTGGGCCTTGCGCTCACGCGGAGTGACGATGCCTGATGGGACCATGCAGACGTTCAACCCCAGCCTGTTTCGCTGGCCAGTACTTTTCCTCCTCGTTTGGTTGGCGGGTTGTAGTCCCTCACCGCCGGTTCCAGCCTCTCCGCCCGCTTTGGCCGCTCCCGCACGACAGGTTGAGGGTTCCGCGCAGCCTGCTGTGTCGGCTCCTACCCAACAGGCCGCTGGCTCCTCGCCTGATGTCTGCCCCGCAGGCTATGTGCGCATCGCGCCTGGTACCTTCACCATGGGTACGCCGAGGGGCCCGTATAATCGCGAGTGCGACGAAACCAAGCACAGCGTTACGATCACGCGCGTCTTTTGCATGAAGGCCACGGAGGTGACCCAGGGCGAGTGGCAGTCGGTAATGGGGAACAACCCGTCTTTTTTCAAGGACTGTGGAGCGAACTGCCCCGTGGAGCAGGTGAATTGGGACGACGCGGCCGGCTATGCGAACGCCTTGAGCCGCCGCGAGGGGCTGCCGGAGTGCTACGCGGGTTCAACCTTCTCGGGCCTTACCTGCGCGGGTTATCGATTGCCGACGGAGGCAGAGTGGGAGTATGCGGCGCGCGCGGGGACTACCGGGCCCACTTATGGGGACCGCGACAGCGTGGCGTGGTACGATCTGAACTCGGGCGGAGCGACACATCCCGTCGGTCAGAAACAACCGAACGCATGGGGGCTCTACGACATGCTCGGCAACGTGGGGGAGTGGACGGGCGACTGGTACGACACCTACCCAGCCACGGTGACCGACCCAACGGGGCCTACCACCAGCTACGCCCGGGTGGTTCGCGGTGGGTCGTGGAGTAGCGGCGATCGAGACGACCAACCGCGGACGCGGTGCGGAGGGATGCGGTGCGACGAAGAAGTGATTCCGTCAGCCATCGCCATGGAGCGAAGCCGCTATTTTCCGCAGCGCAGCACGGAAACAACAGAACTTCGCGCCCGCTACCTCGGCTTCCGCCTCGCGATGACAGTAACGCGCAGCTGCGCGGCGTTGCCGCCGAATGCGACCGCGGGCGTGAAGGCGGGCAGTGCTGTCGGCTGGGGCGCCTGCGAGGCCACAGCCTGCGAGGCCTCCTACCACCTCGAGAGCGGCGTCTGCGTGAGCAACACCCGCACCTGCTCTCCGATGCCTGCCAACGCGACGGCTGGCACGCAGACCTGGACGGGCAGCGCCTACGGCAGCTGTTCGGTGACGACCTGTCTGCCCGATAACACTTTGGTCGCTGGCACCTGCATCTGTAGCCTCGGCGCTGCCTGCAACGGCAGCCTCGGTGCTGCCTGCACTGCCAACGCCGAGTGCGCCTCCGGTTTCTGTGCCACGGGACCTGCGGGAACGGCGAACGACCGCTGCGCGCCTACCGGCATGAACTACATCCCCGCCGGCACCTTTACGATGGGTTCGCCTGCTGGGGAACTGGGCCGGCGTACCAACGAGACCCAGCACAGCGTGACCCTCTCGCGTGGCTTCTTCCTAGGTCAGACAGAGGTGACGCAGGGGCAGTGGAAGGCGCTCTCCGGCCCCAACCTCTCCGGCGGCCCCAACCCTTCCTACTTCCAAAACACGACTTGCACCGTGCGAAGTTGCGCTTCCAACGAGAACGCCAACGACAACGGCCCCGTCGAGAATCTGGACTGGTACGCTGCGGTCGCCTGGGCCAACGCCCGCTCTGCGGCAGAGGGGCTAACCTCCTGCTACACGCTCACGGGTTGCACCGACGCAGCCGATGGCTGGAGAGACGGCATCCATGAAGGCTGCAAGGGAGCCACCTTCGCGGGCCTCACCTGCACGGGCTACCGGCTGCCTACAGAGGCGGAGTGGGAGTATGCGGCGCGTGGAGGCACAACCACCGCCACCTATCGCGGAGACCTGGTCGGGAAGAAGAAGAAGGATTGGAGG
>CAIWGR010000416.1 GCA_903912275.1 uncultured delta proteobacterium | reverse complement strand
CGCGCCTGTTGTGAAAAAGAAGGCAAAGGCGGAGCCGGAGCCAGAGGCTGCCGAGGTCGTGGCCCCCGTTGCTGCGCCTGCAGTGAAGAAGAAGGCGAAGGTCGAAATCGAGCCGGAGGTCGCGTCAGACAGCGATGCATCGGACGAAGAGGCCGAAGAGCTGGACCGTCCGAAGCGTCGGGCCACCGCGAAGAAGGCTGAGCCCGCGCTTGAGGCCGCCCCGGTGGTCGAAGCCGAGGAGGCTGCCACGCCCGCGGTTGAGCACGCTCCCTCTGCGACGCTTCCTGCCTCTCCCGTGGAGGCCGCAGGCGCCGTGAAGCGCCGCACCTTTGCGACGGTCCAGACGCGCCAGCTTGCGACGCCGGAACCGGAGCCGGAGGCTGCCGTCGCCGCGCCCGTCGAGACCCACCAGGAGGAGCCAGCGGCCGATGAACCGCGCCGCAGCCGCTTTGCGACCGTGGTTACCCGCAGCACACCCGCCGTCGAGACCGAAGAGGTCTTCGCGGAGGTCCCCGATGCGGAGATTGCAGCAACCCAGGCCGAGCCTGAGGTTCGCCGGAGCCGGTTTGCGACCGTCGTAACCCGGGTGGAGGGAGAGGTCTCTGTCTCTCCCGGTCAGCCCAACCCGATGGAGCTTGCCGCGCTCGCCCGCCGCGAGGCCGATGCCGCCTCCCAGGCGCGCCGCCCCGGCGGTGCCCGTGTTGTTGGCACGATGAGCGCCGAGCTGCTCAACCAGCGCGTCGATGCAAGCCGTGGCCCCAACAACCGTCCCGGTTTCCGCCCCGGTGGTCCGACGCCCGCCGATGCCACCGCCACCAAGCGCGTTGTGCAGAGCCGCGACCTCTACGACAAGGACAAGGCCAAGAAGCTGCTCGGTGGAAGCAAGAAGCGCGGCAGTGGCCCGATCATCCCCATGTCGCAGGGCATGGGCCAGAAGGCCGCCGGCGCGACGGCGGAGCACAAGCGCGTCGTCAAGATGCGCGAGTCCATCCCCGTCTCCGAACTCGCTCACCAGATGAGCGTGAAGGCCGGCGAGATCGCCATGAAGCTCATGTTCGAGCTCGGCGTGCGCGGCGCCAATATCAACACCTCCATCGACTTCGACTCCGCCACCCTCATCGCCGACCTCTACGGCTTCAAGGTGGAGCAGCTCGGCTTCGATATCACCGAGTACCTGCCCAAGATCGACGAGGAGAAGGACAAGCTCCTGCCCCGTCCTCCGGTGGTCACGGTCATGGGTCACGTTGACCACGGTAAGACCTCGCTCCTCGACTACATCCGCAAGGCCAAGGTCACTGCGGGCGAAGCCGGCGGCATCACCCAGCACATCGGCGCCTACATGGTGCGTGTGCCTGGCGGTGAAGTCTGCTTCCTCGACACACCCGGTCACGAGGCCTTCACCGCCCTCCGTGCGCGTGGTGCCAAGGCGACCGACGTTGTCGTGCTCGTGGTCGCGGCGGATGACGGCGTCATGCCGCAGACCATCGAGGCCATCAACCACGCCAAGGCAGCCAACGTGCCCATCATCGTGGCGATGAACAAGATTGATAAGCCCTCTGCCAACCCGGAAGCGGTTCGGCAGTCGCTCACCCAGTTCGGCCTCGTCGACGAGACCTGGGGTGGCGAGACCATCTTCGTGGAAGTTTCCGCCAAGACCGGCCAGGGCGTGGATCGTCTCCTTGAGATGATTCAGGTTCAGTCCGAAATTCTTGAACTCAAGGCGAGCGTTACGCGCCCCGCCGAGGGCCTCGTCATCGAGTCCCGCCTCGACCAGGGCCGCGGCCCTGTCGCTTCGGTGCTCGTACAGCGCGGCACGCTCAAGACCGGCGACATCGTTGTTATCGGCCGTCACTCGGGCAAGGTCCGTACGATGACCGACGACCGCGGACACCAGCGTGCCTCCTCGCTCCCCGCACACCCTGTCGAAATCACCGGTCTGTCGGGCGTTCCTGACTCGGGCGAGGGTTTCTACGTGGTGAAGGACGAGCGTGATGCTCGCGCCATCGTCGAGCATTACACGGCCATGAACCGCCGTGCCGACGTCACCGTCTCCGGCAACAATCAGGCTGCCGCTGCGGGCGCTGGCAACACGCTCGACCGTATCGCCGCCATGATGAAGGCCGGAGAGCTCAAGGAGCTCAAGGTCATCGTCAAGGGCGATGTGCAGGGCTCGGTCGAGGCCATCTGCGAGTCGCTCAAGAAGCTCGGGACCAAGGACGTCTCGGTCCGCGTGCTCCACTCTGCGGTCGGCTCCATCACGGAATCCGATATCAATCTTGCAGCCTCCGTCGGCGATGCCGGCGTCGTCCTGCTTGGCTTCAATGTTCGTCCCGAGCCGCGTGCGGCCTCGATGGCCGAGCAGAACGGCATCAAGATTATGTCGCACTCCATCATCTACGAGCTGCTCGATCAGGTGAAGGGGCTCATGGCCGGCCTGCTCTCGCCAGTCCTCGAAGAGGAGCACATCGGTCGCGCGGAGGTCCGCAAGGTCTTCCAGGTCAGCAAGGTTGGCATGGTTGCCGGTTGCATGGTCACCGACGGCGTGCTGCTTCGGAATGCGAAGGCCCGCGTCGTTCGCGACGGTCGCGTCGTGTACGAGTCGACGATCTCGTCGCTGCGCCACTTCGAGAAGGACGAAAAAGAGGTCAAGACCGGCTTCGAGTGCGGTATCTCCGTCGATCGCTTCAACGATGTGAAGGCTGGAGACATCATCGAGGCCTACCGCGTGAAGGAAACCGCCGCGACGCTCTAGGCGTCGTTAGGAGCCGAGATGCGGGAGAACAGTCGGGCAGACAGAGTCGGGGACGAGATCAAGAGCGTGATTGCCAGCGCGCTCTTGCTCGAGACCCGTGACGAGCGGCTCCAGCAGGTCGAGGTGACAGCGGTTCGGGTCAGTCCCGACCTGACCGTCGCCAAGGTTTACTGGGTGATGGTCGCCAGCGAGCCGCCCAACAAGGCGGTCCGTGACCGCACCGCCAAGGCGCTCGCGGTGGCCGCAGGGTTCCTGCGGAGCAACATGGCGAAGAACCTCCGGCTGAGGTCGGTCCCCACGCTGACCTTTGCCTTCGATGAGTCGGTAGAATCGGGCCGGCAGATGGAAACGCTCCTCGCCAAGCTCCCGAAGCCGGCAGACGAGGAATAGCGATGGGCGGTGGCGGCAGTCACGCGCGGACCCCTCGGAACGCGCCGGCCCCGGCGCTCTCCTGGAGTCACCCCGGTGTGGATGAGGCGATTGAGCATGCCAAGGCGCTCATCGCAGACTCCCGCACAGCAATCGTTGTGAGCCACGAATCGCCCGACGGCGACGCCATCGGTTCGAGCCTCGCGATGGGTCTTGCGCTCGAGGCCGTCGGTCTCTCGGTCACCTACTTCAATGTCGACCCGCTGCCCGCCAACCTCCGGTTCATGGACCCGCATGGTCGCTATGTTCGCACGCTGCCCGAGGAGGCCCGCTTCGACCTGACGGTGGTGCTCGATTGTTCGGAGCGCCATCGCGTGGGCAAGCAGTTTCCACTGCAGGGTTGGAGCGAGCGGCTGCTGGTCGTCGACCATCACGTGACCTTCGACCCCGACTTCGCCAAGGTCTTTGTCCACGACGCGCTCGCGCCGGCCACCGCGGAGTTGGTCTATCGCATCGTCTCGGCGCTGGGCGTAGAGCTCACCCCCGAGCTCGCCCGTGCGCTCTGGGTTGGCATTGCCACCGACACGGGCTCGTTCCGCTACCAGTCGACCTCGGCCGAGGCGATGGAGCTCGGTATGCGGCTGCTCGCGACGCAGATGGATGTCTGGGAGGTGAGCAGTCACGTCTATGAGTCGCAGGCCATTGAGCGGACGCGGCTGTTGGCGCGCGTGCTCGACACGCTCTGGGTTGCGCCCGGCGGCCGGCTCGCGGTGCTGACGCTCACAGACGCGCTGCTCGAGGAGCTCGGTTGCGACGCATCGCTCGCAGACGGCTTCATCAATCATGCCCGCTCCATCGAGGGGGTCGAGGTTGCCGCGATGCTGACGGGCAGTGAGACGCGCGGTTACAAGGTGAGCTTCCGTTCGCGCGGCCGCGTCGATGTCTCGGCGTTGGCGCAGCTGCTGGGCGGCGGCGGTCACAAACATGCCGCGGGCTGCTTCCTTGAAGGGAAGGCGGCCGAGATTCGGGCACGCCTGGTTGCGCTGACGGAGCAGCTGTGAAGGAGAAGCCGGCGGGGCTGCTCCTCATCGACAAGAGCCGCGGTCCGACCTCGCACGATGTTGTGGGCGCTGTGCGAAGGTTGCTCCGGACGCGTGAGGTGGGCCACACCGGCACGCTCGACCCGATGGCGACAGGGCTGCTGCCCGTCTGCTTTGGCGCTGCGACGCGGCTGGTTCCCTACCTGACCGAGACCGACAAGGGCTACACGGGCGTGCTGCAGCTTGGGGCAGAGACCGACACCGATGATGTCGAGGGGAGGGTGCTGCATGAGGGCGATGCCTCCGGGCTGTCGGATGGAGACATCGCCGCCGCATTTGAGCTTGTTCGCCTTCGCAAGAGCCAGGTGCCGCCCCAGTTCTCCGCCATTCGTATCGATGGCGAGCGGGCGCACGCGATGGCGCGGGCCGGCAAGGAGTTCGTGCTGCCGGAGCGAGAGGTGGAGGTGCCAGTGTTCCACGTCACGGGACGCGATGGGAGCGCCATATCGTTCGCGGCGGAGGTCTCCAAGGGGACCTACATCCGCTCGCTGGGTCGTGACGTGGGGCGTGAACTTGGCTGCTTCGGCCACCTCACGGCGCTGCGTCGGACCCGGGTTGGCCGGTTTGTGGAGACGCAGTCTGCGACCATTGCCGCGCTGACCGAGTCGGGTGTGGAGGGCGCAGTGCTGAGCATGTGGGAGGCGGTCTGCCTCATGCCAGAGGCCGTGGTAGATGCCGACGGGCGGCGGCGGTTGCTGCTCGGCCAGGCTGTGCCGGCGGAGTGTGCTGCCGGCGACGGGGAGATGGTTCGGATCGCGAACGAGTCGGGCGACCTGCTCGCATTGGCGACCTGGCGGAGCGAGACGGGGACGATCTCCCCGAAGCGGGTCTTCGGGGTCATCCGCGGGTAGTGTTCGCTTGGGGCTGGGGAAAGAATTGTTGGGGCTTGCTCCTTGCCTTTTGTTGGCCCGTCGCTAATCTTGACTGGAAAGGTCAAGAATAGAGCGGTTCCACGGAAGGATTCCCCGCACATGAGACTCTCATCCAAGACGATGTATGCGCTGCGCGCCCTGTTCGACATCACCTTCCATAGTCATGGAAAGGCGACCAAAATCGATGCCATCGCCGCGCGGGAGAATGTTCCGCCGCGCTTCTTGGAGCAGATTTTTCAAGACCTGAAGGCGGCGCAGATCGTCGGCAGCAAGCGTGGCCCGAACGGCGGCTATTTCCTCCTTCGCAGTCCAGAAACCATCACCATTGGCCAGGTTGTCCGGGCGATGGAGGGTGGTGTGGAGCACACCTGCTGCTTCGGGAGCGACGCGGAGGTGCGAGAGAAGTGCAAGATCTCTTCGAAGTGTGTGACTTCCTCGGTCTGGCGCGACATCTCCTTGCAACTTAACGCCATCATGGATGCCGTTACACTGAGCGAGCTGGCGCTTCGCGGCGAGACACTGCGGCTTACACGGGATAGCGATGCTGGCCTCACCTACACCATCTGAATTGCCCGCCCGGGCGAACCGCGGCATGAGCTGGGGAGCCCTCGTCGGTGGCACACCGCTGCTGCGGCTGCGGCAGTCGGGCGACGGGCGGGTGATGCTAAAGCTCGAGGGCCGGCAGGCCTCGGGCAGCTACTGGGATCGCCTAGTTGCGGTGCAGTTCGGGCTGTTGGCGTCGGAGGTACCGGTCGCCGTTTCGGGACGGCATGCGCATTCGGTGGCGGTAGCGGCCTACGCCCGCGCGACGGGGCGCCAGGCCGTCTTGCTCGCAGAGGCGGGAGACGAGCCGCGGCTCGAGGCGCTGGTGGGGAGTTATGGACTGCCGTTCGTCTCCGCGCTTCCGGCAGGAGCGGTGCTGCTCGAGCGGGACGATGTGGAGGCGCATCGACGCGCCTTTGCAGGGTGGCTGGCGGAGCTGCCGTCTGAGGCCGGCGTGTTGGTGCTTCCGGCCTATGCGGGGCTCGTTCAGGCGGTCGATGCGGTCGCACCCGGGCTCTCTGTGGTCTGGGTCGAGGATGATTTCGAGCGTCGCCGGACACTCTCCGAGGACGCTGCCTGTCGTCGAACGCAGGTGGCACACCGCGAGGGGCTGCTGCTCTCTCCGCTGGGGGCAGAGCTGGTGGATGCTGGCGTTGCGGCTGCGGTGCAGGGCGCGCCGCAGGTGATTGTTTTGGTGCCCGAAGGCGGGCAGCGCCACCTTGGTTGGTGGTGAGCAACGGTAGGAGAGCGTGATGGCGATAACGATTCGGATTCCGACGGCGCTTCGCAAGCTTGCGGGCGGTCTCGACAAGGTGTCGGCAGAGGCCGGCACGGTGCGTGAGGTGATTGCTGCGCTTGGTGTTTCGCACCCGGCTCTGGCGGCGCAGCTTCTCGACGAGGCGGGCAACCTCCGCTCCTTCGTGAACCTCTATGCAAACGAAGACAGCATCAAGGAGCTGAACGGGCTCGATACGGTGCTGAAGTCGGGCGACGACCTCTCCATCGTCCCCGCGATCGCGGGCGGCTAGCCATGTCGGAGCAGGTGTCTGCCTCGGTGCTCGACCTTGTCGGGAACACGCCGATGGTGCGCCTGCGTGGCGTGACGGCCGGTCTGCCGGAGCGGGTCGAGGTCTACGCCAAGCTCGAGTACTTTAACCCTGGTGGCTCGGTGAAAGACCGTGCTGCCCGCCAGATGATTCTCGAGGCGCTAGCGGACGGTCGGCTGAGCCGCGACAAGGTCCTCATCGACTCCACCAGCGGCAACACGGGCGTTGCCTACGCCATGTTCTGCGCGGCGCTCGGCATCGAGGCCCATCTGGTAATGCCGTCGAATGTGTCGCAGCCGCGCAAGGAGCTCATCGCAGCCTACGGCGCGACCATCATCTTCAGCGACCCGCTGGAGGGCTCTGATGGGGCCATCGAGCTGGCGCACAAGGTGCTCGCCGACGACAAAACGGGCCGATACTTCTATCCGGACCAGTACTCCAACCCGGCCAATCCGCGGGCGCACGAGCTGACGACGGGGCCCGAGGTTGTGCGTGATACCGAGGGGCGGGTGACCCACTTTGTGGCTGGCTTGGGCACGACGGGAACGGTGATGGGGACGGGCAGGGCGCTGCGCCGGCTGGCTCCTGCGGCGCGTATTGTGGCGGTGCAGCCCGACGCGGCCTTTCACGGCCTCGAGGGGCTCAAGCACCTGGAGAGCAGCATTGTGCCTGCCATTTATGAGGCCGCAGGCCATGACGAGACCGTCTGGATGGGGACCGAGGCGGGCTGGGCGATGCGCGAGCGGCTCGGACGAGAGGAGGGTCTGGTCGTCGGCCACTCGAGCGGGGCCTCGGTGGAGGCGGCGTTGCGCGTCGCGCAGGGACTCACCGAGGGGGTGATTGTCTGCATCTGCTGCGACCATGGCGACCGCTACTTCGACCCGCGGAAGCTGCAGCGGGGCACCGCAGCGGGGGCGCATGTCTGACGCATCGTCGCGTTCGGCGCTCTGGGAGCAGCTCAGCGGCCCGCTGCTCGAGGAGATCTATGCGGCGGTTGCGCCCGCCTATCCGAGCGAGGGGTGCGGCTTCGTCTTCGAGGACGAGGCCGGCGCGCTCCGCGTGTTGCCGGCCGATAACCTCGCAAAGGGGCGCGGCGGCGTGGATGTGGATGGTGGGCTGCGGACGGCTGCCGACTGGTTCGAGCCCGACATGCGGCCATGGCTTCGGGCGGAGCGGGCGGGCTGGACGGCGCGCATCATCTTCCATTCGCATCCGGATGTGGGTGCCTACTTCTCGAAGTCGGACCGGGCGATGGCGCTCTTCACGGACGACGATGGGACGCTGCTTGAGCGGAACCCCGGGGTGCTGCACCTGGTGGTGAGCGTTCGCCAAGGCGTTGCCGATGGCGCGGCGCTGTTTGGCTTTGACGAGGCGCTGCGCGACTTCGTGGAGCTGGCGCGGCGTTAGTCTTCGTACTCTTCGAACATGAGCTCGGTGCGGCAGCGTCGTGCTTCGCGCTCTGCGAGGGTGAGGCGTAGCAGGGCGTCGACCCGCTGGGAGCCGAGCACGCGGCCGGAGACTTCGCAGTACCGGATCCACTCGGCAGCCGACATGCCGTCGATGGCGATGGCTTGGGCGAGTTCGAGGAGGCAGTTGACCCGGTGGGCGAGGTCGTCTGTGGAGACGGCCGCGCAGGCCTCGTCCGAGAGGGGCGAGACGGCCGCAGATGCGAGCAGCGCGTGGGCCTCCTCCTTGGAGAGTTCGGGCGAGGTGGCTCCATGGGCGAGCTCGAGCGCCTCGTCATCGGAGAGTCCGTCGGCTCCGGCGATGTAGCCGGCGAGGCTGAGCCAGTGAACGCGGTTGGCGGGGTCGGGGGGCTGCAGCGAGCAGTCTTCGGTTTCGTCGTGAGCCATCAGGAGCACCTGTTTCCGCAGCGGGGGCAGGAGCGGAAAATCCACCCCTTGGCGCAGTCGTTGCACCAGACGAATTTGCAGGCCCAGTTGGAACATTTCCAGCTGAGCAGGAAGGTGGATTTGCCGCAGTTTGCACAGGCCATGAGCGTTCCCCGTGGGTTGAGTTTGGAGAGGATGGGCTAGGTGGAGAGCGGTCGGGGTGTCAAGGATGGGCCGCGTTGACGAGAGGGCGGCGAGTGTGGGAGGGAGCCGGCTCCACAGCAGGGGTGAAGCATGGCACAGGTCAACGCGGTCGGAGTCTACGATTGGAAGCCCATCTACCAGGAGCTTGCGACGAAGCTGCTGCAGTTCCAGGGGGACCGGGGCGCGCTTATCTCCGAACTGAAGAAGCTGGAGGCGAACCACCCGAGCTTCGGCATCATTTGTGAGGACCGTTT
>CAIWGR010000415.1 GCA_903912275.1 uncultured delta proteobacterium | reverse complement strand
GTTCAGACGTGTGCCTTCCGATCTCGAGGAGCTCCCCGAGGCCGTTGCCGCGCCAGAGACCGACGAGTTCGAAGAGGATGATTCGGAGGGAACAGGCGGCTCGCTGATGGCGCCGGGCGAGAGCCTGCGATCGCTCGGGCCCTCGCTCAGCGGTGGCGCGATTCCCGCCTTCATGCCTCCGACAGGGGCGCCCGGCTTCATGTCGATCCCGTCGCTCCGTCCGCCGAGCGTGACGGTTCGTCCGTTGGTGCGCGGCCCTGTGGCGCAGACGCTGCCGACCTCGTTGCCGACGGTGCAGAAGCGGCCCGGTCGTGGCCTGTCGGAGCCTGCGGAGGTGCGTACAGAGGCGCCTCGCCGCGAGCCTGCGGTGCTCATCCGTCGCGGTCCGTCGGCGCCGGCGCCGAGCGTTGTGTCGAAGGGTGGCGCCGCTGCGGGGCCGTCGGTGGTTCGCCGCGGCGAGGTGGCCGGGAGCGTGGAGTCGCGCATCTGCCGCGCGCTGGCGTCGGGCGAGGCGCGGCTGGGCTGGGACGCGGCCTGCCAGGCCTGGCGTGGTGCAGCGACCGAGGAGCGGCTCGCGCTGCTGCTGGAGGCGGCCGAGGCCGCGGGCCAGATGGGGGCCGTTGCGGCGGAGACGGAGCTTGCGCTCGCAGGGCTGATCCAGCGGGGCGATACGCCCGATGTGGCGCTGCTGCTGGCGCTGCTGCTCGCGGGTCGTCATGCGACTGCGGCGGAGCTGGTGCACTCGCTCGGGCTGGATGGCTGGCAGGGCGAGCCGTCGATGGCGGCGGCGCTGGTCACCTACACGGTGGCGACGGCGGCGCAGCGGCAGGCGCGGCTTCCGCACCGGAGCGCGCTCGAGCTGGAGCAGCTCTGGACCCGCAAGCCGCGGCTTCCTGCGGAGCTTGGCCGTGCGCCGCGCTCGTGGGGCTACTGGATCGAGCAGGGTCACAAGCTGGCGCCCGCAACGGGGGATGCAGCGGCCCGGCTGGTCGAGGTGTCGGCCGACCAGGTGGTGGCGCTGGCGCTTCGCGGCGGCCGCTCCGAGCTGCAGGTGGCGCGGGTGCGCGGGCTGGCGCTCAGCGTGGCACAGATGCTGCAGACGCGTGAGGGGCAGACCTCGGCCGAGAACTTCCTCTCGGAGTGCGGCCTGCGTGATGTGATGCGCGCTGTGCTGGCGCCCAAGGATGGGGCCGATCAGGGGCCGCGCCGGCGGTCGAAGCCCTGACGATTCTTTGAAGGTCAATGGCAGCGGCAGTCGCCGTCCGATGAGAGCAAACCGCCTAGCGGAGGCATGAGATGGACAAGAACAAGGTCGTAGTCACCTGCTCACTTACGGGCGTGCTCACCAACCCCGCGCAGCACCCCGTGCCGGTGACGCCGGCCGAGATGGCTGCGTCGGCCAAGGAGGCCTTCGACGCCGGTGCCTCCATCATGCATGTGCACTTCCGCAGGCAGGAGCCCGGCATGGGCTTCCTGCCTACCTGGGAGCCCGAGGTGGCCTCGGCCATCGTGGCGGCCATCCGTGAGGCCTGCCCGGGCGTCATCATCAACAACACGACCGGCGTCGTCGGTGCCGACATCGCAGGCCCGCTCGCCTGCCTCGATGCGACCCGCCCCGAGATGGCTGCGATGAACGCCGGCACGCTGAACTACCTGAAGCTGAAGTCGGACGGGAAGTGGGCTTGGCCGCCCATGCTCTTCGACAACCCGATCGCCAAGATCGAGGCATTCCTCGCCCACATGTATGCCAACAACATCGTGCCCGAGTGCGAGTGTTTCGACACCGGCATCGTGCGCAGCGTGGGGCTGTTGCAGCGGGCTGGGTTGCTCCGTGCGCCGGCCCATGTCTCCTTCGTGATGGGCGTGGAGAGCGGCATGCCGGGCAAGACGGAGTGGCTGCCGCTGCTGCTCGCCGAGCTCGAGCCTGGCACGCAGTGGCAGACCATCGGCATCGGTCGCGAAGAGGTCTGGAAGTTGCATCGCGCGACCGCTGAACTGGGCGGCAATCTGCGGACCGGCGTCGAAGACACCTTCTACCTGCCGGACGGGAGCAAGACGACCGGCAACGGTGCGCTCATCGAGGCGATGGTGAAGATGGCGCGCGAGGTGGGTCGTGAGCCCGCGTCGCCCGCCGAGGTGCGTGCGGCGCTGCAGGCGGAGTAGGTCGGAGAATCGGGTCGTTGCGAGGAGTCTGCGATGCATGAAAAAAGCCGAGGATTGTTGCAGGCCTACCCGGTGCTGCAGAGTCAGGTGGATGTGACAGGCGAGACCTATCGCACCAACGAGGCGGGCAACCTGGCGGCGCTCGAGACGGTGGCGGCCGCGCAGCGGCTCGCGCTGGCCGGCGGCGGCGCCCGCTACCAGGAGCGGCACAAGGCGGCAGGCAAGCTGCTTCCGCGCGAGCGCATCGAGCTGCTGCTCGACCGCGACGCACCCTTCCTCGAGGTCTGCGCACTGGCCGGCCACGAGGTGAAGGACCACAGCAGCGGCGCCGGCATCATCGGTGGCGTCGGCGTCATCTCGGGCGTGGAATGTGTGGTGGTCGCGAGCGACGCTACGCAGAAGGGCGGCGCGGTATCGGAGCTCGGCGTGCAGAAGAGCAACCGGCTCGGGCAGATCGCCGAGCAGAACCGGCTGCCGTCGGTGAGTCTGATTGAGTCGGCCGGCGCCGACCTTCCGAACCAGAGCAAAATCTTCGTGCCCGGCGGCCGCGGCTTCCGCGATATCACCCGCCGTTCTCGTGAGGCGGTTCCGACGGTCTGCCTGGTCTTTGGCTCGTCGACGGCCGGCGGCGCCTACATCCCCGGCATGAGCGACTACACCGTGATGGTGAAGGAGCAGGCGCAGGTCTATCTCGCAGGCCCGCCGCTGGTGAAGATGGCGACCGGCGAGGTCTCTTCGCACGAGGAGCTCGGCGGCGCCGAGATGCACAGCAAGGTCTCGGGCGTGAGCGACTACCTCGCGGTGGACGAGGCCGACGCGATCCGGCTCGGTCGTGAGATCATGGCCCACCTCGACTGGCGGAAGGCGGCCCGTCCGCTCGAGCGCGAAGTCGAGGAGCCCCGCTACAGCGCAGAGGAGCTACTGGGCATCGCTTCGACCGATCTGCGTGTGCCCTTCGAGGCGCGCGAGGTCATCGCCCGCATCGTGGACGGCTCCCGCTTCAGCGAGTTCAAGCCGCTCTACGGCAGCACGCTGGTCTGCGGCTGGGCCCATATCCACGGCTATCCTGTGGGCATCCTCGCCAACAACGGCGTGCTCTACTCCGAGTCGGCCAACAAGGGCGCCCAGTTCATCCAGCTCTGCAACCAGAGCAACATCCCGCTCCTCTTCCTGCAGAACATCACCGGCTTCATGGTCGGCAAGAAGGTGGAGCAGGAGGGCATCATCAAGCATGGTGCCAAGCTGATCAACGCGGTCTCGAACAGCACCGTGCCGGCCATCACCATCATGATCGGCGGCAGCTTCGGCGCAGGAAACTATGCGATGAGCGGCCGCGCCTACGAGCCCCGCTTCCTCTTCACCTGGCCCAACCACCGCATCAGCGTGATGGGCGGCCGGCAGCTCGCCGGCGTGATGGAGATCATCAAGCGCGAGGCGGCCGAGAAGAAGGGCGAGGCGGTGGACGAAGACAACCTGAAGCTCATCAAGATGATGATCGAGCACCAGGTGGAGTCGGAGTCGGGTCCGCTCTTCGCCACGGCACGGCTCTGGGATGATGGCATCATCGACCCGCGCGACACCCGCACCGTCGTCGCCCTCTCGCTCTCCGCCGCCTACTCGGCGCCGGTCGAGGGGACGATGAGCTGGGGTGTCTTCCGTCACTAACCGCTGCACTGCGCGGGCTGTGGGCCGGCGCTGCAAACGAGGTCACTTCATGAACGCTGTACCCATTCAGAAACTGCTGATTGCCAACCGGGGCGAGATCGCGGTCCGCATTGCCCGCACCGCGCGCCGGCTCGGCATCGCGACCGTCGCGGTCTTCTCCGACGCCGATGCCGACATGCCCCATGTAGCGGCCTGTGATGAGGCGGTCCGCATCGGCCCTGCGCCGTCACGTGAGTCCTACCTGGTCATCGAGAAGCTCATTGCTGCGGCGAAGCTGACGGGTGCCGACGCCATCCATCCGGGCTACGGCTTCCTGTCGGAGCGGGCCGAGTTTGCGGCGGCCTGCGAGGAGGCCGGCATCACCTTCGTGGGGCCGAGCTCTGCCTCGATCGCCGCGATGGGGAGCAAGAAGGCGGCGAAGGAGCTGGTCTCGATGCATGGCGTGCCGGTGGTGCCGGGCTACGCGGGCGCCGACCAGTCGGACGCGACGCTCTGCGCGCGGGCGCTCGACCTCGGCTTCCCCGTGCTGGTGAAGGCCAGCGCAGGCGGTGGTGGCAAGGGAATGCGCGTTGTGCGCGAGGCCGGTGCGCTGGCCGAGGCGGTGGCCGGTGCGAAGCGCGAAGCGCTCAGTTCGTTCGGCGACGATACGCTCATCATCGAGCGCTACGTCGATGAGCCGCGCCACATCGAGATCCAGATCCTCGGCGACCGGCACGGAAACCTCGTGCACCTGTTTGAGCGCGAGTGCTCCATCCAGCGACGCCACCAGAAGGTCATCGAGGAGTCGCCCTCGGTCTTCCTCACGCCGGAGCTGCGCGAGAAGATGGGTGCCGCCGCCGTCGCTGCGGGCAAGGCCATCGGCTACTTCAACGCCGGCACGGTGGAGTTCATCACGGCCCCCGACGGCGCCTTCTATTTCCTCGAGGTCAACACCCGTCTGCAGGTGGAGCACCCCGTCACCGAGCTGGTGACCGGGCTCGACCTCGTGGAGCTGCAGCTCCGCATCGCAGAGGGTGGGGCACTGCCCTTCGCGCAGAGCGACCTGGTCTCGCGGGGCGCGGCGCTCGAGTGCCGGCTCTACGCCGAAGACCCGGAGAAGGGGTTCCTGCCGGGCGGTGGCCCCGTGGTGGACTGGTTCCTGCCCGAGGTCGAGGGGCTGCGCGTCGACACCGGCGTGCAGGGCGGCTCTCAGATTCCGAACGACTACGACCCGATGATTGCCAAGGTCATCACCTGGGGCCGCGACCGCGAAGAAGCTCGGCGCCGCATGGTCCGCTCGCTCGAGCAGATGTCGGCGATGGGGACGGCCAACAACCGCTCCTTTCTGCTGCGGGTGCTCGAGCATCCTGCCTACCGAGAAGGGGCCATCCACACCCACTTCATCACGCAGCACGAGGCGGAGCTGCTGGGGCAGGGCGGTGCTGCCGAGACGCTCGCGCGGGCCGTGGCTGCGGCGGGCTTTGCGGGGACGCTGGAGCGGGCCGCCGAGATGCCGGTTCCGGGGCTGCAGGCGGGCTTCCGGCTGCTGCGCGGTACAGGTCATCGGCAGGCCTACACGGTGGGCGAGCAGGAGCTCACGCTGGTCTACACCATCGAGCGGGACGGCAGTTTCGCTTGGACGGTGGGCGACATCTCCGGGAGCTGGCGGCTGGTCTCGCGCGACGGCGCGCGGCTGGTGGTGGAGTCGGCCGAGGGCTGGCGCCGCTCGCTGCGCATCGTGCAGCGGGGCGAGCAGGTGTTTGTCCATCTCGGCCGCGAAGAGGTGATGCTCCGCGAGGTGCCCCGCTTCGTCGACCCTGCCTCGCGCAAGGTGGAGGGCGGCTGCGTTGCGCCGATGCCGGGCAAGGTGGTCAAGGTGGCGGTCGCGGTGGGCGACACGGTGGTGCGCGGACAGGCGCTGCTGGTCATGGAGGCGATGAAGATGGAGCACACCATCTCGGCGCCGGAGGCCGGCCGTGTGGCGGTCCTCTCTGCGGTCGAAGGGCAGCAGGTGGAGGGCGGCCAGCTGCTCGCTGTGCTGGAGCCGTACGGGCCGTCGTAGCGTTCGATTCTGGCAGCGCGGGCCCAATCTGGTAGTGTAGAAGAGGGTCTGTTCGGCATCGTTCTGCGCTGCCGGCGCCCCCATGCACCTCCGCTGCCGGACCTCCGATGACCCATCGCCCGACCTCCGCCTCTGCTGCCTCGCTCCTCCCGCTCCGTCGCGGAGGCTGGCTGCTGCTTGCACTGACCGCCTGGCTCCTCGCAGCCTGTGGCGAAGAGACCCTCCGCGCTGCGTCACCACCGGAGTGCGGCGATGGCAGCGTCGATGAGGGCGAGCAGTGCGATGACAACGACGACCGGAGCCGAGACGGCTGCTCCTCGTCCTGTGAGATTGAGGCTGGCTACGCCTGCGTTGGCGAGCCGAGCGTCTGCACGGCTGCCGCGGAAGACACGGGCGGTTCGGGTGACACGGGTGTCACCGACACGGGTGGCTCGGGCGACACGGGCGTGGCCGACACAGGCGGCTCGGGCGACACGACGGTGACCGACACGGGTGGTTCGGGCGACGCCGATGTCATCGAGGATTCGAGCGGCTCCGGCGACACAACCGACACCACCGCCGACACGACCGATCCCGGCCCGCCCCGCTGCGGCGACGGCCTCGTCCGCCCCGGCGAGCGGTGCGACGACGGCAACACCGACAACAGCGACGGCTGCAACTCGGCCTGCTTTGTGGAGCCCAACTTTGGCTGCGTTGGCGAGCCGAGCATCTGCACGGCGACCGATCTTGCGCCGGTCTGCGGCAACAGCGTGATGGAGGCCGGTGAGGTCTGCGACGACGGCAACACCAGCAGCGGCGATGGCTGCACGGTGCGCTGCAATCTGGAGGCCGGCTTTGCCTGCTCCGGGTCGCCCTCGGTCTGCGTGGTCGACCTCTGCCGCGGCGTGAGCTGCACGGCGCTCGAGGGTGCATGCCAGGCAGCGGTCTGCAACCCGTCGACGGGCATCTGCGACCTCTACCCCCGCCTCGATGGTACCTTCTGCGACGACGCGAATCTCTGCACGAGCGGCGACAGCTGCCAGGCAGGCGCCTGCACGGGCACCGCGACCGTTTGCGCCGACACGGCCGGCGGCTGCGCGACCGGCATCTGCAATCCTACCACCGGCGCCTGCGACGCGACGCCGCTCCCCGACTGCACGCCCTGCGAAGGCGGCAGCTTCTGCGCGGGCGGGACCTGCGGCGGTCTGCCTCCGGGCCGGGCCTACAGTTTCGATGCCGCGAGCGATCTTGCCGACTTCACCACGGGTGGCTCCACGCCCTGGCTCTGGGACGGGGCCGAGGGCCATTCCGGCACCGGTTCGCTCCGCGCCGGCACCATCGGTGCGAGCCAGTCGAGCACGCTGACCATCACCGTCGACACGGCCTCCGCCAGCACGCTCCGCTTCTGGGTGAAGACCAGCACCGAGAGCTGCTGCGACGAGCTGTCGCTGACACTCAACGGCGTCACCGAGACGACCGTATGGGCCGGCACGCTCGATTGGACCGAGGTAACGCGCCCGCTCCCTGTCGGCCGCAACACCATCACCTTCACCTACAGCAAAGACACCAGCCTCGATGTGGGCAGCGACACGGTCTGGATTGACGACCTCGACCTTGGCACGACCGCCGGTTCGACCTGTGTCGACAACGGCTGCGGCGAGAGTGTCTTCAACGGCACCTCCTGCGTGGTCTGCGAGCCGCAGCCCGACGGCGCCGCCTGCGACACCGTTGCTGGCGACTGCACCAGCGGCACCTGCAACCGCGGCGCCTGCATCCCCGAGCCCGTTGCCAACGGCACCAGCTGCAACGCTGGCTCGGAGTGTGCTGTGGGGAGCTGCCGCGCTGGCGTCTGCGACGGCAGCACGGTGGTCCCCGATTGCACCCCCTGCGCGGGCGGCACCGACTTCTGCGGCGGCGGTGTCTGCGGCGGCTCGGGCGCCACGGTGGTCGACTTCTCGGATGCGGCCGACACGGCGGCCTTCACAACCGTGACCGGTTCGGCCTGGAGCGCAGATGCGGCCCAGGGCCACGATGCGCCTGCTGCCTTCCGTTCGGGCGCTACGGCCACCAGCGCGACCTCGCGCACCCGGTTCACGACCACCGTCACGAGCGCAGGCACCGAGCTCCGCTTCTGGCTGAAGACCAGCAGCGAATCCGGCTTCGACAAGCTCCGCCTCTACGTGAACGGAACCGTCGACGCGACGACCTGGAGCGGCGAGACCGCGTGGACCGAAGTGGTGCGCACGCTCCCCGTCGGCACCGTCACGATCGAGTTCGAGTACGGCAAGGATGGCTCGGGGATCTCTGGCTCCGATGCAGTCTGGATCGATGACCTCTCCGTCACCTCGGGCGCCTCGCGCTCCTGCTTGGCGGGCGCCTGCGGCGACAGCATCTTCAACGGCACCACCTGCCTCTTCTGCGACAGCTCCTTCGAGGGCGTGAGCTGCGATACCGACGCCGGCGACTGCGTGAGCAACAGCTGCACCGGCGGCGCCTGCGTGGCCAACCCCGTTGCCAATGGCAGCAACTGCGCGTCGGGCTCAGAGTGCGCGGTCGGTAGCTGCTCCGACGGCACCTGCGCCATCACGCCACTCTCCGACTGCACCACCTGCGCTGGCGGCACCGAGTTCTGCGCCGGCGGCCTCTGCGGCGGCGTCAGCAGCGACCTCCGCTACGGCTTCGAGACGGCCGCAGACCTCGCCGCCTTCCGCATGCAGGGCGCCCAGCCCTGGGCCACGAGCACCGTCGCGCCCCACAGCGGAACCTCGGCGATGAAGTCCGGAACAATCGCCGACAGCCAGCGGTCGCGTGCGACGCTAAGCCTCACGCTCGATCGTGCCTCGACCCTCACCTTCTGGCTCAAGACCAGCAGCGAGTCGACCTACGACAAGCTCGTTCTGGTCATCAACGGCACCGACGATGCCACCACCTGGAGCGGCGAGACTGCCTGGACCCAGGTGACCCGTCCGGTGCCCGCCGGCGCCACCACCATCGAGTTCGCCTACCGCAAGGACATCAGCAACGCAGTCGGCTCCGATGCCGTCTGGGTGGACGACATCACCATCGCCGATGCCGGCAACCAGTGCGCGGGAAGCGCCTGCGGCGACTCGGTCTTTGACGGCACAGCCTGCGTCTCCTGCGACCTCTCCTTCGAGGGGCTCGCCTGCGAGAACGACCCCACCGACTGCAACCTCGGCGTCTGCGCAGCCGGCCGGTGCGCGCCGCAGCCAGTCTCCAACGGCGCTGACTGCGTCGGCGCCGACGACCCCTGCAATGTGGGCGCCTGTCTCGATGGCAGCTGCACCGGCTTCCCCGTCGACAACGGCACCGCCTGCCCCGGCTTCGACGACGCCTGCAACGCCGGCGCCTGCATCGACGGCGTCTGCTCGGCCGTCCCGCTCGACGACGGCACCAACTGCGACACCGACTTCAGCGACTGCCTGGCAGCCGCCTGCGTCGCGGGCCGCTGCCAGCCGCAGCCCGTCGCCGACTGCTCCATCTGCGGCGCTGCGGGCGACGGCCTCTGCGGCGGCGGCACCTGCCAGAGCATCTCGGGCGCCCAGCGCTACGGCTTCGAGGGCTCCACCTCAACGACCCCCTTCACCATGTCGGGCAACACCTGGTTCGTCGACACCACGAACCGCCAGTCGGGCGGCGCCTCCCTGCGCTCGCCTGTCACGGCTGTCAGCACCACCCACTCCGCCTCGCTCTCCGTCACGGCAGGCCCCGGCCAGTCCTACTCCTTCTGGCTGCTCACCAGCAGCGAGGCCAACGCCGACTACCTCATCTTCGCCGTCGACGGCGTGCAGCAGGGCCGCTGGTCGGGCCTTGGCGTCTGGACCCGCTTTGAGGGAGCCCTCACGGCCGGCGTCCACACGCTCACCTGGAGCTACAGCAAGGATGCCGCCAGCGCAGCCGGCAGCGACACGGTCTGGGTCGACGACATCGTCATTGGAAGCTCCAACGCCTGCGGTGCCGACTCCTGCGGCATCTCCGTGCTCTCCGGCGGCAGCTGCGTTGCCTGTGATGCGCCCGCACCCGACTGCACGCTCTGCGCCGGCGGCACCGACGTCTGCGTTGGCGGCCGCTGCGGCGGCGTGGGCTCCGAGGGCTTCTTCGAGGACTTTGAAGACAGCGTGACGACCGCCATCACACCCGGCTCCTCGTCGATCTGGGGCCGCGACGCGAGCGCGCCCTCGCAGGGTGGCATGGCCTACCGCAGCGGCACCATCGCGGCGGGCGCGACCAGCTCCTTCCGCGCCGGCGTGACGCTCGCCTCGCCCGGCGCTGTGACCTTCGACTACCGCGTTTCTGCCGGCGCAGGCGACCTGCTCAAGTTCTTCGTCGACGGCGTCGAGAAGCTGAGCGTGGGCGGCGAGCGGCCTTGGGCCAGCGCCAACTACCCGCTCGCTGCGGGCAGCCACAACATGGAGTGGCGCTTCACGCGCAGCGCCGCGGCCGCGGTGGGCGACAACGCCGCCTGGATTGATGTGATCGCGGCCGGCGACGCCACCGCCTGCGGCGGCGACGTCTGCGGCGCCCAGGGCTACGACGGCGCCAACTGTCAGCTCTGCCCGCTCCGTGTCGACGGCGCCAGCTGCGACAGCGATGCCGCAGACTGCATGGGCGCCACCTGCGCCGCCGGCAGCTGTCTCTCCCAGCCGCTCCCCGACGGCCTCTCCTGCGACGGCGACACGGCAGACTGCCTCGACGCCACCTGCAACAGCGGCCTCTGCGTCGCCTCCGGTCGCGCCGACTGCGCCAGCTGCGGCACTGCTGGCAACCAGTTCTGCGCCGGCGGCGAGTGCGGCGGTCTCACCAATCCCGGCCAAATCGACTTCGAGCGGCCCGACGCCTTCTCGCTCTTCACCACGACCGGTCAGGTGCTCTGGACCACCACCACCGATCGTCCCCGCACACCCGGCAGCACCGCCGCCCGCGTAGGTCGCGTCGGCAACGGGCGTCAGGGAATCCTGCGGCTCAGCATCGACCTGCCGTCTGCAGGCACCCTCTCCTTCGCCTACCTCCGGCGTATGACGACCGGCACGGGCACGAACGATTCCACCTACTTCTACGTGGATCCGGGCGCCACGCTCACGACCACGAGCGCGGCCGCCGCCTGGACGGGCGCCTCCACGCTCTGGGAGACCACTTCGGTGCCCGTCACCGCTGGCCGCCACGAGTTTGTCTGGCAGTACTCCAGCCAGCTCACCACCGGTAACTACCCGAACGACGACCGCATGTTCTACCTCGACGACCTCGTCTTCAGCGCGCTTGCGGCCTGCACCTCGCCAGATACCTGCACCTCCTCGCTCTACGACGGTGCCGCTTGCTTGGCCTGCGACACCGGTCTCTGCGCGCCGTAGCCTGTCCAAGCGGCGTTCGCGTCGCGCGGGCGGGCGACTTGGCCTAGATTTGGAGATGGGCTAAAGCACACACCGTTGCACCAGCGGCCCGTGCGCCGATGGCTGCAGCTCCCCCTCTGCCCCGCAGCCATGTCATGCGTTCGTTGCTCTCGCCGCTCCTCCTGCTGACTCTCCTCTTCGCCGCCTGCGGCACCGATCCGGCGCTTCGCTCCCGGCGTGACCAAGATACCCGGAGCGAGGAAGACAGCTCCCTCGACACCGGGACGGCAGACGCGACCGAAGGGAGCGGCGATGCCGGCGGCTCCGGCAGCGATGTGACCGAAGATGGCAGCGGCGACGCGGCGGATGGGTCTGGCAGCGGCGACACTTCGGCCGACACGACGGCCGATACCGACCCCGCCGACACTTCGGCCGACACGACGGTCGATACCGACCCCGCCGACACAACGGCTGATACAACGGCCGACACCGCGGGCAGCGGCGACACAACCGCAGACACGACGGTGGACACCGATCCCGCCGACACGACCGCAGACACGACGCTGGACACCGATCCCGCCGACACGACGGCCGACACGGCGCTGGACACCGACCCGCCCGACACCACCATCCCGCCCGGCTGCGGCGATGGCGTCGTGCAGTCTGGCGAGGCCTGCGATGATGGCAACACGCTTAGCGGCGACGGCTGCAGCCTCGCCTGCGCCGTCGAGCTCGGCTACCTCTGCAGCGGTACGCCGAGCAGCTGTGTGGCCCGGTGTGCCGGGGTGATCTGCAGCGGCGGCAACGCCTGCAACACCTCCTCCTGCAACCCTTCCAACGGCCGTTGCGAGCTCTCGCCGCGCGTGGACGGCACCCTCTGCAACGACGGCAACCTCTGCTCCACCGGCGATGTCTGCACCGCGGGTGTCTGCGGCGGCCGCGAGGTTGTCTGCCCCGCCGGCGACGGCTGTTCTGCCGCGACCTGCAACCCGGCGAGCGGCCGCTGCGAGGGCGCACCGCTCCCCGACTGTACCGCCTGCGGCGCCGGAAACTTCTGCGCCGGCGGCGTCTGCGGTGGCGTGCCGACGGCGCTCAACGAGGCCTTCGGCAGCGCCTCGTCGCTCTCCCGCTTCACGATGTCGGGCACCCAGCCCTGGACCTTCGACGCAGCAGGTGGTCGCACAGGCGGCGCGGCGCGTTCGGGTGTCATCGGCAACAGCGCGACCTCGGTCGCAACCTTCACCCAGACCCTCACCACCGCCGCCACCTTCTCCTTCTGGTATCGGGTCAGTTCGGAGGCCAGCTACGACTTCCTCCGCGTGACGCTCGATGGCGTCAACATCCTCTCCGCCTCGGGGACAGTGGGCTGGACCCAAGTCACGCGGAGCGTGGCGGCCGGCGCCCACACCGTCGTCTTCACCTACAGCAAAGACACGAGCACAGCGGCAGGCTCCGACGCAGCCTGGGTCGATGACCTCGCCTTCTCGGCCGGCATCGGTGGCAGCTGCGCCTCGGACGGCTGCGGAACCTCCCTCTTCGACGGCACCAGTTGCGTGGTCTGCGGCGCGCTACCCGACGGCGCCTCCTGCCCCGGCGGCAGCGACTGCACCGAGGCCATCTGCGACGCGGGCCGCTGCACCGAGGCCACCATCCCCGATGGCACCCTCTGCGGCGCCGGCGGTACCACCTGCACCCCCACGGTCTGCACCGCCGGCACCTGCGGCGAGCAGGCCGCCGCCGACTGCACCGCCTGCGGCACTGATGGCCTCTGCGGCGGCGGCGTCTGCCGCGGCGCGAGCGAAAGTACCACCTATGGCTTTGAGAGCGACGCCGATGCCCCCGCCTTCGTCATGGGCGGCGCCATCGGTTGGGCACGGTCCGGCACGGGAGCCCACGCAGGAAACTCCTCTCTCCGCGCCGGCGCCATCGGCTCGGCCCAGACCTCCACGGCCACCCTCAGCCTGACCACCGCAGCCGAAACCAACCTCAGCTTCTGGGTCAGCACCAGCACCGAGAGTTGCTGCGACCGCCTCTCGCTCACCATCAACGGCGTCGTGGATGCCGAGAACTGGGGCGGTATTGTCGGTTGGGCAGAGGTCAGCCGCCTTCTGCCTGCGGGCGACAACACCATCGTCTTCACCTACAGGAAGGACGGCTCTGTGGTGGCAGGCTCAGACACCGTCTGGATCGACGACCTCACCATCGGAGCCGGTCCTACCGCCTGCGGTCTTGGCGACGGATGCGGAACCCCCATCTGGGACGGTGCGGCCTGCATCACCTGCAACCCCCAGCCGGAGGGAACCGTCTGCGAGGCCGACGCCACCGACTGCGTCATCGGCACCTGCCGCAGCGGCGCCTGCGCACCCTCGCGCGCAGCCGACGGCACCGTCTGCGACGGCGATGCCACAGACTGCCGCGTCGGCACCTGCCGCACCGGCCTCTGCAACGTGGTCAACGCCACCAACGGCACCATCTGCGACAGCGACACGAGCGACTGCCAGGTTGGCACCTGCAGCACCGGCAGCTGCACGCCCGCCCCTGTCGCCAACGGCACGAGCTGCGATGCCGATAGCACCGACTGCACCCGCGACACCTGCCAGTCCGGCGCCTGCAACGCGGCTCCGCTCGCCGATTGCACCACCTGCGGCGCCGACGGAGCCGGCCTCTGCGGCGCGGGCAGCTGCCAGGGCGGCGACGGCACCCTCAACGGCTTCGAATCCATCAACGACCTTGCCGACTTCACCGTAACGACCGGCTTCCCGTGGAACATCGACAGTGCGGTGGCACATGCGGGGCGCTCCTCGCTGCGCTCTCCCGACGCCTCCACCGGCTTCTCGTCGACGGTCACCCAGACCGTCGATCTGACCGCAACCACCGACCTCTCCTTCTGGTACAAGGTGAGCAACGCGAGCGGTTACGACTACCTCTACTTCTACCTCGACGGGAACTACTACGGCTACTGGACAGGCGAGATCCCCTGGACGCAGTACACGGTCACCCTCGCGCCTGGCAGCCACACCTTCCAGTTCTACTACTACCAGTCGGGCAGCACCACTGCAGGCGCCAACGCCGCCTGGGTCGATGATGTCACCCGCCTCAGCTCGAACCGGTGCGCGAGCGACGAATGCGGCCGCTGGGTGAGCGGCACCGCAGGCTGCCAGCTCTGCCAAGAGCTCGCGCCCGACTGCACGACCTGCGGCACCGACAGCGCCTGCATGGCCGGTCGCTGCGGCGGCGTGGAGGGCGTGACCTACACCCAGGACTTCGCCTCCGCGACCCGCCCGGCCGGCTTCTCGGTCGACACGAGACCCTGGGTTGTCGACGCCACCGGCGGCCGCACCGGGGGTGCCTACGCATCGGCCATCGTCGCCTCCTCCAACGCCTCGACCAGCACCTTCACCTTCACCGCGGCCGGCACTGCCACGGTGACCTTCTGGTACAAGCTCAACGGCTACGCCGGCTACGACTCCTTCTATGCCTACCTCGACGGCAGCGCGGTCATCTCTACCAGCACCCCCACAAGCGGCTGGGTGCAGGCCACCGTCCCCGTCCCTGCCGGCAGCCACACGCTGCAGTTCTACTTCTACAACGGCCTCTACACCGGGACCTCGGGCGTTGACCGTGCCTGGGTCGACGACATCCGCATCGTCGATGCGGGCGGCTGCGCCTCCGACGCCTGCGGTATCGGCCTCTTCGACGGCGCCGCCTGCAACGTCTGCCCCATCCTGGCCGATGGCACCAGCTGCGACGCCGACACGACCGACTGCGATGGCGCCACCTGCGCCTCGGGCGTCTGCGGCACCGCCCAGCTCCCCGACTGCACCAGCTGCGGCGCGACCGGCGCAGAGCTCTGCATCGCCGGCGCCTGCGGTGGCCTTCCCGCCTATCCCCTCATCACCTTCGATGCAGCGACCGATCTGGACGACTTCCTCGCCAGCGGCACCGTCTCGCGCAACACCGCGGTTGCAGGCGTTCACGACGGAACCGGTTCGCTCCGTGTCGGGCCCCTCGCCAACTACGGCATCTCCAGCGCGGCCCTCTCCGTCGACGCGCCTGCAGCTGGCACCTTCTCCTTCTGGCGCAAGTCGGCACTGACGGCCTCCGACACGGCCTCGGTGTTGGTCGATGGCTCCACTGTCCTCACCATCAACGGCGCCGCCGGTTGGCAGTATGTCACGCTGCCGCTCACAGCCGGCCTCCACGAGATCACCTTCTACGCCTCGGCCGGATACAGCGCGACGGTCCCCGCCGACCGCTCCTTCTACATCGACACCGTCACCTTCTCGGCCTACCCGAGCTGCCCCGCCTCCAACACCTGCGTCTACAGCGGCTACGACGGCGCCGGCTGCGTCGCCTGCGACACCGGCCTCTGCGGCCCGTGACAATCCTCGCAAAGGAAGGCGCCGCGCTTGCTCCGGCAACCCGTCGCAGGTAGGCAAAATCCATGCGGAAGTCGCTCCACATCCTCTGCCTTCCGCTGCTCTTCGCGCTGCTCGCGATCGGCTGCGAAGAGGCGCCCAAGGAGCCCTCGGAGTATAACTTCGATACGGGTGGCCTCCCGCCCATCGATACCTCCGGCGTTGTCGATACGGGCGGCAGCGGCGACACCGCCGTTGCGCCCGACACAACCGCTCCCTGCGACATCGACGCCCTCTTCGAGCGCAACGGCTGCACCACCTCCGGCTGCCACGGCGATGCCTACCGGAGCACCCCGCCGCTGGTCGGCAAAGACTTCGAGAGCCGCCTCGTGTCGCAGCGCTCGCTCCGCCCCGACTGTCACGCCGATATCATCGACGCAGACGACCCGTCCCAGAGCCTCATCCTCCGACTGACCGACCCGGCCCGCTACGATGCCGCCACCGCCTGTGGCTCCCCCATGCCGCCCTACGGCGCCTCCATGTCGCCCGACGATGTCGCCTGCCTGGAAGGCTGGGTCCGGCAGGTCGCCGCCGATACTGCGCCGCCCGCCGAGGGCTCCGCCGCCCCCTTCGAGCCGCAGCCCCTCGAGAGCGCCGTCGCCAAGGCCAAGGCGCTCCTCCACGGCGGCTCCGTGACCGACGAAGATCTCGCCACCGCCCGCAGCGGCCCCGACGGTCTCCGCACCCTCGTCGACGGCTGGGTCCGCGACGACGCCTTCGAGGTCGCCGCCAAGGACCTCTTCGACGTCGCCCTCCGCACCCAGCTCC
>CAIWGR010000414.1 GCA_903912275.1 uncultured delta proteobacterium | reverse complement strand
TTTGTCGAGCGCATCCTGCTCGACCTGCCGTCCGGCCGCTTCGGAAAGTCACAGCTCGCGGCGCTCGACGCCCTCGCCGAAGGACCACTCCCGCAGCCGGAACTCACGCAGGTCGCAGGCGTCTCCACCGCGGCCCTCGCAAGCCTCGAGAAGGCCGGCATCATCCGGAGAACCAGCCGCGAAGTCGACCGCAACCCCTTCGCCGACGCTGCAACGCCGCGACGAGGCGCCGACCCCGCGCTCACCGCCGACCAAGCCAACGCCGTCACCCGCATCATCGCCGCGCTCGACGACCCCGCACCGCGCGGAATCCTCCTTCACGGCGTCACCGGCAGCGGCAAAACCGAGGTCTACATGCGGGCCACCCGCGAGGTCCTCGCACGCGGCCGCACCGCCCTCATCCTGCTCCCCGAAATCGGTCTCACCCCCCAGTTCGTCGCCGCCTTCTCGGCCGCCCTCGCCGCCCCCATCGCGGTCCTCCATTCCGGCCTCACACCCGGCGAGCGCTTCGACGAGTGGCGCCGCATCCGGCGAGGAGAGGCACGCGTCGTCGTAGGCGCCCGCAGCGCCCTCTTCGCACCGCTTGAGAACCTCGGACTGCTCATCGTCGACGAGGAGCACGACAGCAGCTTCAAGCAGGAAGACGGCGTCCGCTACCACGCCCGCGACCTCGCTCTCGTCCTCGGCGCCAAGCTCCGCATCCCCGTCGTGCTCGGCTCTGCAACGCCCGCCCTCGAGACCCTCACCCTCGCCCGCCGCGGCAAGCTCGACTACCTCGCACTGCCCAAACGAGTCGCAGGGCGACCGCTGCCCACCATCGACACGATCGACATGCGCGGCCACCTCATAGAGCCCGAGCACCCCGCCAGCCTCATCCTCAGCGCCCGGCTCCACCAGGCCATCAACCGCACCGTCACCGCCGGCGAGCAGGTCATCCTCTTCCTCAACCGGCGGGGCTACGCTGCCTCGCTCCTCTGCGAGGCCTGCGGCGAATCGGTCACCTGCGCCGACTGCGATGTCGCAATGACCTTCCACCGCAAGGAGGGCCTCCTCCGCTGCCACTACTGCGACGCCCGCGCCCGCGTCCCCACCAAGTGCCCCTCCTGCGGCACCGAGGGGCTCGAACGGAGCGGCGCCGGCACCGAGCGGGCCGAAGACGCCCTTACCGAGGCCTTCTCCGGCTTCCGCGTAGGCCGGCTCGACCGCGACAGCGCGCGCGGAAAACAGCTCCGGCAGATCCTCGACGCCTTCCGCGCTCGCGAACTCGACATCCTCGTCGGCACCCAGATGCTCGCCAAGGGCCACGACTTCCCCAACGTCACGCTGGTCGGAATCCTCGACGCCGACCGCGCCCTCCGCATGCCCGACTTCCGCGGCGGCGAACGGGCCTTCCAGCTCTTCACCCAGGTCGCCGGGCGGGCGGGCCGCGCCGAAAAGCCGGGCTCCGTCCTCATCCAGACCTACCAGCCAGACCACTTCATCATCGAGGCCGTCTGCCGCCACGACTACGCCGCCTTCGCCGAACGCGAGCTCGGCTGGCGCGACCGCATCGGCTACCCGCCCGCAGGCACGCTCGCCCTCGTCCGCATCGATAGCCCCGAAGCCTCCGACGCCCGCGCCTTCGGCGAACGCCTCGCCGAACTCGCCCACCAGGCCGGCGGCCGCGCCCTCCGCGTCGCAGGCCCGCTGCCTGCCACCATGGCCCGCGTCGGCGGCCGCTACCGCTTCCATCTCCTGCTCCAGTCCGCCACCCGCCAGCCCCTCCACGCAGCAGCCGGCGCCATCGCCCGTGCAATCGCACCCGGCTCTGCGCTCCCGCGTGGACGAGATGTGCGCGCCTCGATAGACATAGACCCCTCCTCCGTGCTCTGATCGGCGTCACCATGCCCCGCCTCGTCATCCTCTCCAACTCCGCCGAGTGGCGTTCTCCGCTCCGCGCCATGCTCCGCGAGCGCGGCGTAGACCTGCTCGAAGTCGACGACGCCCTCGACGCGCTCGGCGCGCTCCGCGAGGCTGGCGGCGGCCTCTTCGTCATCCACGCAGAGCTCGGCCCAGACGAGGTCGCCATGGCGCTCTCCGCAGCCGCCAAACGCTTCCCCACGGGCCTCACGCTCATCGTCGCAGGCCCCACCAGCGCGACCTTCGCACCCGGCGTTCTCCTCCACCGCGAGGAGGCCAAGTTCGTCGGCCTCTGCGACCTCATCACTTCGAATCTGCCGGCCGACCAGCGTGGCAATCCTGCACCCGCGCCCGCACCCCGCGCGGAGGCTGCTCCGAGCGCATCACGCTTCGACAGCACCACCCGTTTCGACACCCCGACCCGCTTCGACAGCACCACCCGCTTCGAAGCACCGCGACGCTACGAGCTCGAGCCCTCCGCCTACGCCGCACCCGCCGACGCCGGCCTGCCCAGGCTCAACTCCGCCCACATCCAGCGCCTGCTCCATACCGCGCGCCACGGCTCCTACTACGCCCTGCTCGGCGTCACCCCGCAGCAGTCCACAGAGGCCGCCCGCGAGGCCGCCATCAACCTCCTCTCACAGCTCTCCGACGAGGGCGTCGCCCCCTCCGTGCAGGAGAACTTCGGCGAGACCCTCCGAGAGCTCCGCGCCGCCGTAGCCGACGCCCGCGACGTCCTCTCCACGCCCGCACTCCGCGCCCGCTACCAGCCCATCTGAGCCCCAGCCCGCCGCGGCCTCACACCCTTCGAGACACCAGCCATCGTCATGGAACTCACCACCGGAACCCTCATCGCCGGGCGTTTCCGCATCGCATCCATCATCGGCTCCGGTGGCGCAGGAACCGTCTTCAAGGCCATCCAGGAGCCGCTCGACCGGCCCGTCGCACTCAAGATGCTCCGCTCCGACCTCTCCCGCAACGAGAGGGTCCGTCAGCGCTTCGTCCGCGAAGGCCGCTCCGTCGCCGCCCTCAGCCACCCCAACATCGCCATGGTCCTCGACTTCGGCGCCGCCGAAGACGGGCAGCTCTACCTGGCCATGGAGCTTGTCGAAGGCGTCTCGCTCGCCGACATGCTCGGCCGCCAGCAGCTCCCCTTCTCCGAGATCCGCCAAATCTTCGAGCAGCTCCTCGCCGGCCTCGCCCACGCCCACGCCCGTGGCGTCGTGCACCGCGACATCAAGCCCGGCAACGTCCTGCTGACCAGCGACTCCGACGGAAACCCGCACGCCAAAATCGTCGACTTCGGCATCGCAACCTACGACGACGAGCGCCAGCGCGAAGACCTCCCCGCGCCCGGACGCATCATCGGAACGCCCCTCTTCATGGCGCCCGAGCAGGCCCGCGGCGACACCCACCTCACCCCCGCGGCCGACCTCTACACCGTCGGACTCATGCTCTTCTGGGCCGTCACGGGGCGCCACGCCTTCACCGGCTCCACCGCCGACGCCATCCTCTACGCACAGGTCCACGCGCCAACGCCCCAGCTTGTGCCGCGGCCCGGACTGATGGTCCCGCCCGGGCTCGAAGAGCTCGTCTACGATGCCCTCGAGAAAGACCCCGCAAAGCGCATCGGCTCCGCCAACGCCTTCCGCACGCGGCTCCGCGCCCTCTCCGGCGCAGCCGGCGCCATGTTCGGCAGAGACTCCGCACGCTTCCCTGCCCTGCCCGCGCGAACCGCGGCAGCACACGACCCCGCGGCACGACCTGCCACCATCGACGAGTCGGCCCTCGCCCGCATCGCGCCGCGCGCAGCCACCTTCGTCGAGTCGCTCGCGCCGCGCCGCCATGTCCGCGGAAACACCTACGACGAGGCCGCCACCGAGCGCGGCGAGGAGAGCTCGCCTGCCCAAGTCAGCGCCCAGCCCGCGCCACGCCCGAGCCTCGCCGACAGCCCGTCCACCCACCCCTCGCTGCGACCCAACGCCCCGCTCGTAGGACGCAGCCACGACCGCAGCACCCTCATGCAGTCGGCGCTCGCGGTGGTCTCCAGCGGCAACGCCCGCATCCAGACCATCGAGGCCCAGACCGGCATGGGCAAGAGCCGCCTAGCCCTCTGGCTTCGCGACGAACTCGCCTCCTCCATGGCCTTCCGACACGCCAGCGGGCTCTACCACCGCGAAGGCGAGCGCGGACTCCGCGGCCTCCGCGAAGCCTTCGACAACCTCCTCGGCGTCCGCGAACTCCACGACGACCACCTCGCCCGCGAACTCTCGCTCCAGCTCCGCTCTATCGGCCTCCACGAGCACCGCGACCACCTCCGCGTCGCACGTTTCCTCCGCCCCAGCCACGAGGCCTCCACCAGCCCGCAGGACGACGCAGAGGGCCTCTACGAGCTCCTCCTCCGCATCCTCGAGCGGCGCTCGCTCGCCTCGCCCATCCTCCTCCTCCTCGACGACGCCCAGTTCGCGGGACCCGAGACCTCGGCCTTCCTCGAATACGCCGCCACCGAGCTCACGCAGCGGCCCGCAGGCCTCCTCCTCCTCGTCGTCATCCAGATCGACGAACCCCACGAACATGTCGAAGAGCTCCTCGCCCGGCTCTCCCGATTCGATGGCTCCAGCGTCGCACGCCACCGCATGGAGCGCCTCTCCGACGACGAGGCCGGCGAGGTCATCTCCTCGCTCATCAACGCCAGCCCCGACCTCATCGCCGCGCTCGTGCGGCGCGCAGACGGCAACCCGCTCCACCTCGTCCAGCTCGTCCGCTACCTCTCCGAAGAGCGCCTCCTCGAGTTCTCTTCGGCAGGTTGGGCCACCCGCCCCGGCGTCGACGTCAACCAGATCCTCCCCCGCGGCATCGCCGACATCGTCGCCATGCGCCTCTCCCGGCTCAGCGGCACCACCGAAGCCGGCGCCCGCGCCCGCGACCTCCTCGACCGGTGCGCCATCCTCGGCGCCCGGTTCTCCTTCCGCGAGCTCCAGGCCATGCTCGCCCACGAGGAGCGCGAAGACCTCGTCGCAGGGCTCGACACCTACCTCGACCTCCTGCTCGACGAAGAGCTCCTCCGCATGACCGAGACCCGCGAAGACGACCTCTTCGCCTTCCCCAACGGCCTCATCCGCGACGTCGTACTCGACCGCCTCAAGAACCGTCGCACCTCGCGCAGCCTCCACCTCCACGCGGCGCTCGCACGCATCGCCATC
>CAIWGR010000413.1 GCA_903912275.1 uncultured delta proteobacterium | reverse complement strand
GGCACCGCCAACCTGCTCGCGCAGATCCGCGCCCATGTTCCGCAGCTCGAGGACGACCGCTACCTCTCGCCCGACCTTGCCCGCATGCTCGACCTTGTCCGACACAACCTCACGGTGCCAGACGAGTCCGCCATCAGGCGCGGCCCTTCAGCGTAGCGATGGCCTCGGACCAGGGCAGCGTCACCTGTTCACCTGTTCCCATGCGACGCAGTCCAACAGTCTGAGACTCCGCTTCACGAAGCCCCAGAATCGCCACCATGGGGGCGCCGATCGACTCCGCATGCTTGAACTGCTTCGGCAGCTTGGCCACCTCGGGGTAGACCTCCACAGACAGCCCCGCGCTCCGCGCCAGCTTGGCAAACGCGAGCACGGCCGCCAGCGCCTCCGGCGCCCCATCGAGCTGGCTCACCATCAAATCCGCTCCCTCGGCGAGCTCCGGGAACATCCCGCGCTCTTCCATGATGAGCATGATCCGCTCAAACCCGAGCGCGAAGCCCACCGCCGGAATCTCCTCCTTGCCGAACATCCCGATGAGCCCATCGTAGCGCCCACCACCGCCCACCGAGCCCGCAAGGTCGGGAAGGGCGATCTCAAAGATCGGCCCCGTGTAGTAGGAAAGCCCCCGCGCCAGACTGAGGTCAAATCCCACGCTACCCGCCGCCAGCGGCGCCCGCGCAATCAGGGCGAAGAGTGCCTCCAGGTTCGCGCACCCTGCTTCGCCGGCCGGTGACCTACCAGCAAAAGCCGCAGCGACCTCAGCGAGCGTGACGCCCGGCTTCAGGAGCGAGGCCAAAAGTTCCCACGACTCCGCACCCACGCCCAAGAGTGTCAGTTCACGCTGGACGCCCTCCATGCCGATCTTGTCCAGCTTGTCGATCACCGTGATGACCGCGATGCCCTGCTCCGCTGGCAGCCCCAGCAGCTCCACCAGACCGCTCAAGATGCGGCGCTCATTCACGCGAACGCGGAAGTCAGTGAACCCGAGCGCCCCCAGCGCCCCCGTCACCGCAGAGATGACCTCGTACTCGGCCACCAGGGAGCGACTTCCGACAAAGTCGACGTCGCACTGGTAGAACTCCCGCAGCCGGCCGCGCTGCGGGCGATCGGCCCGCCACACAGGCTGCATCTGGTAACGCTTGAACGGTCGCGGGAGGCTGCTCGCATGCTCCGCCACAACGCGTGCCAGCGGCACCGTCAGGTCATACCGCAGGCCGAAGTCGGCGAGCTCCTTGCCACCATCCTCCACCGCCCGAGAGAGCGCCTCGCCACGCTTCATCACGCGGAAGATCAGCTGGTCTCCCTCCTCTCCATACTTGCCGAGGAGCACTTCGAGCCGCTCCATCGAGGGCGTCTCCAGCGGCACAAACCCGTGCAGTCGGTAGACCTCGCGGATCCGCTCCATCACAAACCTGCGCCGCGCCACCGCGGCCGGAAGAAAATCTCGCATGCCGGGCGGGGCAGAAGTCACAATCGCCATCGGTCATCTCCATCCGTGAGAATACGCGGCGACTCTAGCCTGTTGCCGCACCCTGCCAAGCCTTGTTCGAACGAGCGCGAATCTTGCCATCAGCAGAGCGCAGCCGTATCGCCCGCCACCAACTGAACCGCATACGAGACGACCAGCATGCAACGCTTTTCGGGTCACTCCTTTTCCCTGCTCCTCGCGCTCTGCCTTGCATTCACCGCGTGCAACCGAGCGCCCCAGACTGCGGCCGTCCCGCCTGCGGCTCCTGCCGCCCCCGTCGTCACCCCCGAAGCGCTCCCTGCCCCGCCGGAGGTCTTCCCGCCCGCGCCCTGTGATGAGACCAACGCACTCCTCCGCCGCCCCGCGACCGCTCCTGGCGCCTCTGTCGACCTGGTGCTCCTCACAGACCTCCTCCATGCGCCGGGTGAGATCACGGTCGACACCGCGGACAAACTCAAGGCCGCCGGTCCAGCCGCCGCTCCCCTCGCAGACCTCATCGGCTCGCGCATCTCTGGTGCAACGCCAGAGGAGGCAGCCCGGCTGCTCGATGCCCTCTCCAACATCTCTCCGGAGGCCACCGTCAGCGTGGCCTCCAAGCTCATCGATGCGGGTGCATCAGACCCGTCCCGCCTGAGGTTCTCCCTCGCGGCATCCGCGCTGATCTCCATCGGAGAGCAGGGCTTCATCGCCTTTCTCGACCGGGCCAAGGATGAGTCGGTCGTGGCGCCCGCGATCCGCATTTCGCGCATGGAGCGCATGGCGAGCTATCCGCTTCCGGCCTTCGAACTCCTCTTCGGCGACAAGCGATTCTGCAACCTCCACCCCGATGATGCCGGCTGTCTGGCGCTGCTCCGGGAACTGTTGATCGCCCGCCCCGGACTCATCCCGCCCTCTGATCGCGACTCCGCACAGGTCCGTCTCTTCCGCACCGAGGCAGCCCTTTTGCGCGGCGAACCTGCCGCCGCAGCCTGGAACCAGCTACTCCTCGACGAGCAACTCACCCCCGAAGCCCGCATGGACTCCTTCGAGTTCGTGAACGCCTTCATCCCGGCTGCGGTCGCCATACCGGCTGCGCTCCATCTCTTTCGGCAGCCGCCTTCGGTTCGATCCGAACGCGCCATCGCGCTCTGGCTCATCGCGCGGTCAGGCGCCCTCCGCGACCCCGCGCTTCTTGCGCAGCTCGACGCTCCCGCCGACGAGACGCCGGGTTGCGCACCCGCAGACTACGACGGCCTGCCGGTCGAGGGTTCGGTGGTGCTGGTCGACCGCGGCAGTTGCCCGTTCGCCGAGAAACTTGGAATAGCAGCAAG
>CAIWGR010000412.1 GCA_903912275.1 uncultured delta proteobacterium | reverse complement strand
GCCTACCTCGTCGTCATGACCGAGGGGGCCGACACCTGCCAGTGCGACCAGCAGGACCCGGACCGGGCCACCTGCCTCGTCGACGGCCTCTCTGCCGCCACCCGCGCGCTCGCCGCCGCAGGCGTGAAGACCTACGTCATCGGCTACCAGTATGGCGAAGAGCCCGAGGCCCTCAACGCCATCGCCCAGAACGGCGGCACCACCTTCACCGAGTTCGTCTACGCCGGCAACGAGTCGTCGCTGACCAGCGCCTTCGAGAGCATCGTCGCCGACGCCAAGCTCTGCTTCTAGTTCGCGCCGCCCCGGTTCTTGCCCACCCAGTGGGGGTCGCGGAGCGTCCGCTTGTAGAGCTTGCCGTTGGGGTCGCGCGGCATCGCCTCGATGAAGTCCACGCTCCGCGGCAGCTTGTACTTGGCCAGCCGCTCCGTCGCCCAGGCCAGCAGCTCCGCCGTGAAGGCCTCGCCGGCCACCGCGCCGCCGCCCACCTGGATGACCGCCTTCACCGCCTCGCCCATGTCCTCATCGGGCACGCCGAAGACCGCCACGTCGTCCACCTGCGGGTGCTGTGACAGCACCGACTCGATCTCCGCAGGGTAGATGTTCACGCCGCCGGCGATGATCATGTCGGCCTTGCGGTCGCAGAGGAAGAGGTAGCCATCCTCGTCCACAAAGCCGGCGTCGCCGACCGTGAAGAAGCCATCCTTCCAGGAGTCGGCCGTCTTCTTGTCGTCGCCGTGATACTTGAAGGTGTGCTGGCCCATGGAGATCCAGACCGTGCCCGGCGTCTTCGTTGGAACCGGCTGGCCGGCGTCGTCCAGGATGAGGATGCGCGAGATGGGCCACGGCTTTCCGACCGTACCCGGCTTCTGCTTCCACTCCGCCGGCGTCGCCGTGGTGCCGCCGCCCTCCGAGGCCGCGTAGTATTCGTAAACCGTGTCGCCCCACCAGGCGAGCATGGCCCGCTTCACCTCGATGGGGCAGGGCGCCGCACCATGAATCATCTGCCGGAGCGACGAAACATCGGTGCTGTCGCGCAGCTCCTGCGGCAGCTTGAGCAGCCGCGTGAACATGGTCGGCACCATGTGGCTCGTGGTTACTTTGTACTTGGCGATCCGCTCGAGCATCCCCTCGGGCGTCCAGCGGTCCATCAGCACCACCGTGTGGCCAAGATGCAGGTGGTTGGTCGCAAAGTTGATGACCGCCGTGTGATACATCGGCGCCACCACAAGGTGCACCCCGTTGTCGCGCGGCGTGATGCCGAAGGAGAGCAGGAACATCGCCTGCATGCTCGACACCTGCTCGGGCGCCAGGTCGCCAAACGGCCGCCGAACCCCCTTGGGCCGCCCCGTGGTGCCCGAGGTGTAGGTCATCGTGGTGCCCGCAAACCGGTCGGCTGGCACCGCCGTCGAATGCGCCGCGGTGAGCGCCGTGAGCTGCTGGTGGCCCTCCACCGCATCCACACAGAAGCGGCGCGCCGCCTCATAGCCGATCCCGTCCAGCGCCTTCTGCGCCAGCTCCGAGGTCTTGGCCGAGTAGAAGACCGCCTTGGCCGCGCAGTCGGTGACGATGTAGCCGGCCTCGGGCGGCGCCAGGTGGTAGTTCAGCGGCGTGAGGTAGAGCCCCGACTGCGCCACCGCCATGAAGAGCTGCAGCACCTCCGAGCGGTTCTCCAGCATCATCGCGATGCAGTCGCCCTTCTGGACCCCCATCGCCCGGAGCCCATGCACCAGCTGGTTCGCACCGGCGAGCAGCGCGCCAAAGGTCACGATCTGTCCGTCGGGCTCCACCACCGCGATGTCGTTGGGGTGGGCCTGCGCCTGCTCCCAGAAACCAAAGGTCGGCATGCTCGTCATCGGGGTTCCCATCGTCGCGCTCTCATGGCTGCTTCAGACCCGCCACCTGCGGGGGTGGCGACCTCTGCAATCTCACACCGCAAAGGTCAACGGCCCGATCCTGACACATTGCGTTAAAAGAAGGCAACGCTCTTCCTTTGACCCCTCCGCCGACGCGGTAGTAATCCCCACGCACTTGCGATGAAACCTGCCTCGGGAGCCTCGGGATGCCTTCAGCTCAGACAACCTCTGCACAGCCCTGCCGCCGCCCGCGCGGCGCAACCATCGCCGCCGCCTCCGTCGCGGCCGCAACCCTGATGGCCGCCTCTGCCGCCTCGGCCCACCCCTTCTCCCTCTACGGCTTCGGCTCCCGCTCCACCGCCATGGGCGGCGCCGGTACCGCGACCGCTACGGGCGCCTCTGCCGTCCACTACAACCCGGCCCGCCTCACCACAGGCCCCTCGTCGGCCTTCATCGGCGGCTATGCCACCTTCAATGACCTCCAGATCAACCTCGCCAACCGGCCCAGCGGTTACGACATCCTCGGCAGCGCCGGCCGCCCCTCGGCTTGGCCGGTCATCCCGTCCGAATTCCGCCTCAACGAGCGCAAAGACCCCGAGCAGCCCGGCACCGGCTTCAACTTCGCACTCGGCGCCGTCTCCGACCTTGGTTTCGACCGCTTCCGCGTCGGCGTCATCGCGGCCATCCCGGTCATCTCCACGGTCGACAGCAAGACCACCTTCGCCGACGAGCGCGAGCAGTACTTCTCCAACAGCCTCCAGTTCGACCTCATGGGGGCCCGCACCGAGCAGGCCACCCTCGAATTCGCCACCGCCTACCAGGTCCTCTCGGGCCTCTCGATCGGCCTCGGTGCAAGCTACATGCCCGCCACCACGCTCAACAACGAGGGCTACCTCAACTCGGTCACCGATCCGGGCAACCTCGACCTCAATGTGGGCATGTCGATCCCTGCACGCATCCGGCCCAACTTCGGCCTCTCCTGGGACGAGGGCCCGATCAGTGCCGGCCTCGCCTACCGCAGCGAGCAATACATGGAGCTCGCCGGCGACACCCTCGTGCAGCCCCGCGGCACCGACCCCGACGGCGGCGGCTTCCCCGCAAAGCAGAAGCTCAACATCGTCATGAACTATCAGCCCGCAGAGGCGGCAGCTGGACTCATGGGCCGCTTCGGCGAGACCAGCGTCAGCCTCGACGCAACCTTCGAGCAGTGGTCCGCCTACCGCGACAACCACAACAACGAGGCCCGCGTCTCCCAAAACCCCGATGACCTCGACACCGCGCGCACCATCGACCACGGATTCAGCGACACCGTCAACCTCCGCCTCGGCGTCGAACATGCGCTCGGCAACGAGCGCTTCGTCCGCCTCGGCGCAGGCTTCCTCCCGACGCCCGTGCCCGACCAGACCGGCCGCTCCAACTTCGTCGACAACGACAAGGTCCTCCTCTCCGCAGGTGTCGGTGGCCTCCTCAAGTATGGCACCAACGACATCACCATCAACCTGCACACCCAGCTCCTCAACCTGCTCCCGCGCGAGACCGTGAAGAAGCAGCTCGATGTCTACCCCAGCTGCACCTCTGCCGTGACCGACACCATCTGCGACGAGGTCTCCGAGGCCGACGTGCTCCGTGTCAACGAGCCCCTCGCCTTCGCCGAAGGGCTGCAGACCGGAAACCCCGGCTTCCCCGGCTGGTCGAGCGGCGGCTGGGCGCTCTCCGCCGGCCTCGACGCCACCTGGAACTTTTAAGGAGTCGCTCATGCACACCCGCACGCTCGCCCTCTCGCTCCTCCTCCTCGCTGCCTGCAGCCAGGCGCCCGATGCCCCCAACTCCCCCTTCACCGCGCAGACTGCGAGCGAAGACACGGGCACCGCGGAAGATACGGCCACCTCCGCGGATGGCTCCGGCTCCGGCGCTGCCGATGCGACCGCCGACACCGAGGGCTCGGCCGACTTCACGCCCGAGTTCCAGTCGACGCTCAACGGCACGTGGCTCCACCTGAGCCAGGTCTCCAGCTGCGTCTACTTCACCAACTACTCCGAGCAGTACTCCAAGACGATCTACATCGTCCGGACGGAGCAGGACGGCTTCGGCGTCCTGACCGAGCATTGGGAGGGCTGCTCCAACTCGCTCACGCCCGTCTACAACGTGCAGCCCAATGTCACGCCCGCCATCCTCGAGACCTCCCACCGGTTCACCACCACGGGCCTCTTCGACGGCACCAGCAGCGCCGACTTCTTCGGCACCTCACGCGTCCCCCGCCTGAACCGCATCGGCGACGGCTACGCCTCCGGCCCCCTCGTTGAGCTCTGGGGCGTGCAGATGGACGACCCGCTCCGCGACCCCTTCCCCACCGACGTCGCCGACCCCCGCATCTCCGACACCGACGGCGACGGCTTCCCCGCCGTCACCCTCAAGTTCTCCACGGGCTGCGACGCCTACCTCGCCCAGCGCACCAGCAGCTACCACCAGGGCAACATGATCGCCTCCGACCGCATGAAGGGTCGCACCATCTCTGCCACCCGCCAGCTCGTCGTCGACGCCACCGCCATCCTCTGCAAGGCCGGCTACGAGCTCACCGCCAACCCCGGCCGCAGCGGCTGGGAGCGGGTCCGCATCGACGGCCAGGGCGGAGCCCGCAACGCCGACCTCAACGGCGACGGCAACATCACCTGCGAGGAGGCGCTCACCATCTCCGACAACCTCTTCTCCATCGTCCCGCTCGACAACGAGTGCTGCGATCCGCGCAAGTCCGACAAGGCCTGCTGCAACCCCGATGTTGCAGTAAACACGCCTTGCTGCGATCCTGTCTACGCCCGAGCCCATCGCGATATCTGCACGCCCCAGTGACCATGCCCACCCGCCGAACCCGCAACTCGCTCTCGCCTGAAGCTGGCCGCCTCCAGACGGCCCTCACCAAACCCGAGAGCGACCTGCGGAAGGGCTGGGTAACACTCCTGCTCGACACCACACTCGACCGCCCCATCCTCGACCTGCTCCCCACCTCGGAGCAGCTCACCGACTGGCTCGTCGAAGCAACCACCGTCGACAACCTCGAGCGCCTCCGCACCCGCCACACCGAGCCCGCCTGGCACCGCCTCACCGCCCGCGCCGCCTCGAACCCCACCACCGTCCACGACTGGCTCGGTGAGGCCCTCGTCGCCAAGCTCCAGGACGACCTCGGCAGCCTCAAGTTCCCGGCCTCCGCCTGGGCCAAAGAGGCCATCGACGGCCACCTCCTCCGCACCCTCCTCGCCCCCGTCCTCCAAGACACCCTCCTGCAGTTCGCCCGCCGGCTCCCGCTCCTCAACCCCACCGCCACAGCCGGTGCGGCCCCGCGCGGCGGCCTCTTCGGCGACGTCGCCAGCCGCATGAAGGAGCAGGTCGAAAAGCGGGCTGAGCGCTTCGTCGAGGCCGGCAAGGGGCTGCTCGGTGGGCTCGGCGCCGAGGTCGAGGCCCGCGTCCAGTCGGCCGCCCGCGACTTCGCCTCCTCCGCCGTCGAAGACATGAAGCAGCGCCTCGCCGCCCGCCTCAAGGAGCGCGAATCGGTCGGCCTCCTCACCCAGGTCCGCCACCGCCTCGTCGACGCCTGGCTCAAACACCCGCTCCGAGACCACCTCGGAGACCTCGAAGCGCTCCCCGTCACCACCCTCTTCGCCCTCTCGCCCACACTCACCGCCGGCGCCATGGAGCACGAGTGGGTGCAGGCCGCCATCGAGGCCGAACTCTCTGCCCAGCTCGAGACCCTCCGCGGCGTCACGCTCCGCGAATGGCTCGTCGAGGCCGGCCTCCTCGACCTCACCGTCGAGCTCACCCGCGAGCAGCTCGACAGCCTCTCCCGCGCCATGTTCAGCTCCGAGGGCGGCGGCCTCTGGCTCAGCGATGTCGCCGCTGCGATGACCGCCGAGTAGCGCCCGCTCAGCCGCGACGGAGCTTGGACTCGAGCCGCGCCAGCTGGCTCTTGTAGCCGCCATTCCACGAGGCCCGCGCCAGGGCAATCCGGATGTGTGCCAGCGCCCGCTCGTAGTCGTGCGCCACCGCCTCGTAGTAGCGGGCCAGCTCCACATGCGGCCATGCGTCGGTCGAGGGCAGCGCCGCCATCTCCCGCAGCAGCGACAGTGCCCGCGCCTCGTCGTTCGCGGCCCGCGCCTGCATCACCTCGCTCCGCAGCCCCTGCCACCGGTGGCGCGTGTCGGCCGTCGCGACCCCCTCGCTCGCCACAGGCAGCGGCAGCGCCGGCAACGAGGGCCGCGCAGGCGTCCGAGGCGGCGCCTCAAACGCCGCCGGCTCCAGCACCAGCGTGCGCCGCGGAAGCGCCTCGGGCCGCTCCTCCGCCACCGTCCACGACGGCTGCGACACCGCCGGCTCCCGCTTCGCCACCTTCGCTGCAGCCCGCTTTGGCGCACGCTCTGTTGGCTTCTCCGCCGCCCTGTCTGCCGCTCGCTTGCGCGGCCGCATCACAGGCTCATCCGTCGGCACCACCACAACCTCACGCGGCTGCAGTCCGCGCACCTCTTCGCCCCGCTCCTCGGCCCGCTTCGCCGCCGCCTTCATCGACGGGTTGAAGACCCGATCCAGCCGCGACCGAAGCTCCGTGATCCGGTCGCCCCGCTCCTCCGGGAGCGGAGGCTCCACTGCCCGCGGCAGCGCCACCTTCGGCGCCGAGCGCGCTGCCGGCGCAACCGCCCGCGAACGCACCGGCGGCGCAGCTTCACGCACAGGCTCCGGCCTCACAACCGCCGGTGCCGCAGCCTCCTCGCGTGGCCCGGCAGCCGCCGGCGCCTCGGTCGGTCGCGGTGCATGCACACGCTGGAGTTTCTCGCGAATCGAAGCCATGCCGCAACCCTACTCAGACCGCTGCAGCGCGCCACTTTGGAGCGCCGCCATCAGCCCTCGGGCAGCGCCCGCACAGCCGCGGCAAACACATCGCCACGGTGCTCAAATCCGCGGAACATGTCGAAGCTCGAGCAGGCCGGCGACAGCAGCACCACGTCGCCCTCCTGCGCCGCGGCCGCAGCCTTCGCCACCGCCTCTTCCATCGTCACAGCCCGCTCCATCGACCCGAGCCGGCCCGTCGCCTCTGCCACAAACCTGTCGGCGATCTGGCCGATGACCACCACATGCCGAGCCCGTGTCTCGAGCTCCACCAGGATCGGGTCGAGCTCCAGGTTCTTGTCGACGCCGCCCGTGATCACCACCAGCCGCGCCGCAAGCGACCGCAGCCCCGCCACCGAGGCATGCACATTGGTCGCCTTCGAGTCGTTCACATAGCGCACGCCCCGCAGCTTCCGGATCAGCTCCACCCGGTGCGGCAACCCGCCAAAGGTCTGCAGCGCCCTCCGCGTCGCCTCCGGCGTCGCCCGCTCCCGACCGATTGCAAGGCTTCCACAGGCCAGCATCGCAGCCAGCACATTCTTGTGGTTGTGCGACCCCAGAATCATCAGGTCGTCGACCGCGGGAAGCCCCATCGAAGCCTCCACGCCCTGCACCGCAAAGTGGCCCTCCGGCGAGAGCTGCCCCGCGCCATCAAAGCCCTCCGGAACCCCATCGAGCCCATAGCCGAGCACCTTCACGCCGGCTGCCTGGAGCGCGGGCCGCCAGCCCTGCAGGCGGGCGTCGTCGGCAAAGAGCACCGCCGTGTCGCCGGGTCCCTGATGGGCAAAGACCTCCCGCTTCGCATCGATGTAGTCCTGCTCCTTCTCGAAGTGGTCGAGATGGTCAGGCGCGATGTTGGTCAGGATCGAAACAGGCGCATGAAAGCGGTGGCCGGGCCAGAGCTGAAAGGCGCTCACCTCGAGCACCGCCACCTCGGGCCGAAGCCCCTCCGCCAGGTAGTGCGAGAAGGGCAGCCAGGAGTTGCCAGCGAGGCAGGCGTCGATGCCCCAACCCTTGAGCAGATGGGCGCAGAGCGCCGCCGTCGTCGACTTCCCGTCGGTGCCGCCGATGGAGAGCACGGGGCCGTCGAAGCAGGCCGCCGCCAGCTCAATCTCGCTCCAGACCTCCACCTCGCCCGCGGCCCACTTGGCCCACACAGGCTGCAGCGTCGGGTTGTCGCGGTTCTCCGGCCAGCTCGGATTGAGGCCCGGCGACAGCACCACCGCGGTCGCCTCGCCCAGCTCGTTTGCGCCATAGCTGTAGCGAACGCCGGGCAGCGCAGGGTGGGGTTTCGCAGGCGCCTTCGCATCGCTCGCCACCACCTCTTTGCCCAGCGCCACCAGCAGCTTCACCGCCGCTGCGCCGGCGCTGCCGAGTCCAAAAACCGCAACCGTCCGGTGCGCAGAAAGGGGGTCTCGAAGCGCTCGCGTCATGCCAAACCTCTAGGCCGTTCTCTCAACAATCGCCGCAAAGAAACCGTCGGTCCCATGCCGGTGCGGACGCAGATTCATCATGTCGCCTACTGCCGCCGCAGCCTCCTTCAGCCCATGCTGCGCAAAGTGCTCCGACGCCTTCACCAGCTGCAGGTTCGGATGGGCCGCAAGCAGCCATGCTACCTGCTCCTCGTTCTCCTCCTGCAGCAGCGAGCAGGTCGCATAGATCAGCCGTCCGCCAACCTTGAGCATGGGCACATAGCCCTCGAGGATCGACCGCTGCAGCGCCACCAGCTCGGTCACCCGCTCTTCGCCCAGCTTCCAACGCGAGTCGGGGTTGCGGCGCAGCACGCCCGAGCCGCTGCAGGGGGCATCCACCAGCACCACATCGGCCTTGCCGAACAGCTTCGTCACCTCGCGGCCCCGGTTGCTCCCGATGGCCTGCGTCCGCACGTTGTGCACGCCGGCGCGGCGCGTCCGCTTGGGCAGATCCGCAAGCCGCCGCTCATGCGTGTCGAGCGCATAGAGCATGCCCTTGTTCTCCATCATCGCGGCCATCTGCAGCGTCTTTCCGCCACCGCCTGCGCAGCCATCCACAACGAGCTGCCCGGGCTTCGGCTTCGCCATCTGCGCGATGAGCTGGCTCCCCTCATCCTGCACCTCGAAGAAGCCCTCCGCAAAGGCCTTCATCTCGAACAGGTTGAGCCGCCGCTCGAGCGAGATCGCATCCGGGCTCAGCCGGCAGGGCTCGGGCGCAAGACCCTCCAGCTCCAGCCACTGCATCAGCGCCTTGCGATCGCCTTTGAGCGTGTTGGTCCGGATGGTCAGCGGCGCAGGAACCAGCAGCGAATCTGCCACCGCCTTCGCCTCCGCATACCCCATCTCCGCAACCCAGCGGATCGCCAGCCAGAGCGGCAGCGAGCTGCTCACGCTCAGCCATTCCGCGCTCTGCTCCTGCACCTTCGCCATCTCGCCCAGCGAGGCGTTCAGCCGGTCCTTCGACAGAAAGGGAAGCGGCTCGATCATGTCCCGCGGCTCCACACCCAGCACCGTGATCAGGTAGCACGACACCAGCGTCTTCGGCTCCGCCAGACCCGCCGTTGTCCCATCCCAGCGCACCGGCCACGACAGCACCGAACTCAGCCGGCCCGCATGCCGGAGCACGCCGTAAACCGTCTCTGCGATGAGCCGCCGATCGCTCGATCCGCACCCCTTGTTGGCGCGAAAAAAGTCGCCCAGCAACCGGTCTGCAGGCTCGTGCGACTGAATCGATTTTGCCACCAGATCCACCAGCGCTTTGGCGTGGAAGGGGCGGATCTCCGGCGCCTTCGTCGACACCAGACCCGGCTGGTAATCGAGCTTGCGACCCACGGGCTTGTTGGGGCGCACGGTACCCTCTTTGCGAGGACGGAAAGGCAGGTTCGACACGGAGACTCGGGGCAGGTGGAAGGCGCTCAGATCCACGCACGGCATGCACCTGGAGGCGAGCCGCCTTGTTCCCCCTCCGCTGCCCGCTGTCAACCAAACTTCGTTCGTCGAGCCCGCTGCTCACGCGCCCCCACACGCCCCCGCGCGACCCATCCTGCCTGCAAAATTCTGCTGAATAACCCCGCCGCTCACCCTGTCGCTACCTCACCACACGGCGACCATCGCCCGCCTCGAGACAGGAGTTGTCCATGCATTCCCTCAAGCGCAGCATCTTCCTCCTCTCCGCCGCCACCGCGGCCACCGCAGCGATCTCGCTCGCCTGCACCCCCGAGCAGCTCCTCTCCCTCGCCACCGGCGCAGGCCTGCAGCTCCTCGGCATCTCCCCCACCGCCGACTTCAACCGCACCGGCCGGATCCGCCTGCAGACCACCGCCCCCGCAGGCAGCCAGCAGAAGTCCATCGGCCTCCCCTCCTTCCTCACGCTCAAGGTCGCCAACCAGGACGGCACCTACACCGACTGCACCCCGCAGGATCAAGTCACCGAGCGCCCCTCCCGCTTCAACTCCGTCGCCGTCCTCCTCGACGACTCCGGCTCCATGGAGCGCTCCTACCCCGCCAGCCAGTATGGCGACCTCTGCACCACCTGCCCCCACGACCCCGACCGCGCCCGCGTCTCGGCCACCCGCACCCTCCTCGAGCGCATCGAGGCCCGCGTGCCCAGCAGCCGCGTCGCCCTCTTCGACTTCGGCACCGACCAACTCCATGCCTTCCAGGACGCCAACGCCCTCATGGACTTCTCGCCCTCCAACGGCCAGCTCGACCAGGGCCTCAACCGTGTCGACGGCTCCCGCGAATACGGCACCCCGCTCTGGGACGCGCTCGCCGAAACCATCACCCGCACGGCCAGCGACGCGAACGGCTACCAGAACGCCATGGCCGCCCACTTCGGTCTCTGCGAGCACGACGACGAGACCGATGGCTTCGACCTCGGCGACGACTTCGACGACCACACCGATGACCTCGGCACCGTGGACGACGGCTCCGGCCTGCCCACCCTCCCCACCGTGGACGACGGCTCCGGCCTCGACGCCGATGGCGGTGGCGGTATGACCGTCGACCCGACCGTCCCCGAGCCGCCCACCATCGATGAGCTCGCCGTGAAGCGGGTGGTTGTCGTCCTCTCCGATGGCGAAGACAACCTCTCCGATGAGCACGACCTCGCCTCTGTCGCCCAGCTCGCCAACAGCCAGGATGTGACCGTCCATGTCATCGGGCTCGGCCGCGCCTCCGTGGAGCAGGCCCTCATGCAGACCTCCGTCGATGCAGGACAGTCGCAGGCCCTCCGCGACCTCCAGCGCCTCGCCGAAGAGACCGGCGGCATCTACGCCTCCGTCGCCGACCCCGCCGCCCTCGAGGCCCTCTTCGCCAAGCTCGCAGACAGCCTCGCCGAGGGCTACGAGGCCTCCACCTACACCTGTGCGCCCAGCGACGCGGAGCCAGGCCATGTGGCCGACAGCGGAGACGAGGTCCAGGGCATCCTCCAGCTCGGACAGGTGCAGCTCCCCTGGCGCATCCTCGCTCCCTAGTCGGGGCGGGCGCGGGGCCGCAGACTTGCGCGGCACCGCCAACCCTGCGAATCTCGGAGCCATGAAACGGCTCCTCCTCGTCGCCCTCTCCGCACTCGCCGTAGCCGGCCCCGGCTGCGGCGCAGCGCGGTTGCCCGAGACCACGGCCGACGCCAGCCAGGACCCCGCCGACACCAGCGCTCAAGCTACCTCCGACACGACCTCAGACAGCGGTTCGGGCGCCGACACCGAAGCCGACACAGGCAGCGGCAGTGGAGCAGCAGCCGACACAGGCTCCGGCAGCGCCGACACCACCGCCGATGGCAGTGCCGCTGCCGACACGGACAGCTTCGAAGACACCACGGCAGACACCAGCCCGCCCATCCCCCAAGCGCTCCTCTTCGTCGGCAACAGCTACACCTACTACAACGACCTCGACCAGCTGGTCGCCTCCTTCGCCACCAGCCTCCCCGGCGCCCCCATCGTGACCGCAAGCCGGGTCGCCTCGGGCGGCTACCGGCTCCCGCAACATGCCTCCGACGCCGCCACCGACGGCACCCCGCTCGCCGCCTTCCTCGGCACCGGCCCCTACCCGAGCTGGACCTTCGTGGTGCTGCAGGACCAGAGCCAGATCCCCGGCTTCCCCGAGAGCCAGCAGGAGCGCATCGACTCGGTCGCCGCCGCAGTCGAGCTCGCCGCCCGCGCCACGGAGCACGGCGCAACCACGCTGCTCTTCCAGACCTGGGGCCGGCGCGACGGAGACAGCTCCAACCCCGACCGCTTCCCCGACTTCCTCACCATGAACAACCTGCTCGCGGAGGGCTACGCCCAGATGGAGCAGGCCATCCGCGCCGCGGGCTATCCCGTCCGCCGCGTCCCGGTGGGTGCAGCCTTTGCCGCCATCCGCGAAGGCGACCTCGCCGCGGGCAAAGACCCGCTCGACAGCGCCAGCCTCTTCTTCCGCCTCTACGCTACAGACGGCAGCCACCCCAGCCTCGAAGGGAGCTACCTCGCGGCAGCCACCTTTGTGTGCACAGTTGGTGACAGCGTCGCCCCGCCCTTTGCATTCTCACCATCTGCGCTAGATGCGGGAGACGCCACCCGCCTTCAGCTTGCCGGCTGCGCCGCTGCTCATTCTTTGGCTCCTGAGCCCACCCCGTGACCGCCATGACCGCCGCCTACCGCGCACCGCTCGCCCTCCTGCTCCTGCTCGCTGCCTGTGTTGGCGACAAGGAGAAGGCCATCTTCGTCGCCAATACCGATGCCGACCGCCCCACCGACCGCGACACCAGCACGGGCTCGGCCGATACCAGCATCGACTCCAGCACCGACCCTGTCGATACGACCGGCGATGACACGGGCTCCGGCGCCGACACCGATCTTGCCGACAGCGGCTCCGGTTCGGCCGACACAGGCGCCGACACCGACCTCGTCGACACGGGTGCCGACACGGCCGATACGACCCCGGACACCATCTCCGACACGACCCCGGACACCATCGCTGACACGACGGCGGACACCACGCCCGACACGGCCGCCGATACCACCGTGGATACCCGGCCGGAGCCGCCCACCGTCTGGACGCCCACCGAGACCCCCATGCCGCCCGCCGGCGTCGGCATCAAGACCTTCACCTGTCCGCGGCGCGACCCGACCAGCACCTTCTACATCACCGAGGTGCAGATCAACCCGAACAACGCAGAGGGCCGCGGCACCGCTACCGAGTGGTTCGAGGTCATCGACATGGGCGCTTCTGCCTTCAACCTCAACGGCGTCCGGGTCGCCGATGCCGACACCGACCAGTTCACCATCGGAGCCCCGCCGCCGGCCGGCTCCTTCGGTGGCGACGCCGTATGCGGCACCCTGACCGAGGTGGGCGCCTTCTACGATGTCCCCACAGACACGACCATCGACCCCTACGAGTTCTTCACCTTCTACCAGCAGACCCAGATCGACGCTGTCTGCGCCGCTGACCCTTCCTGCAAGCCCTACCAGGGCCTCCACTACTACGTCTTCGATCGCTGCTTCATGGCCATCGGGAACAACGCGGACGAGATCATCCTCTACGACACCCGAGGCCGCGTCCTCGACTGCGTGGAGTACACCGCCAGCGCCGTCGTGGAGTCGCAGTCGCTGCAGCGCCTCTACCGCGGTGGCACCTGGACCGACGACTGGTGCGTCACCAGCCAGGTCGAGTCGCTCCGCTACAACAGCAACGCCGAGGTGGGCTCCGGCCCCGGCGACTACGGAACGCCCGGCCAGCCGCCACGCTGCGTCGAGTAGCCGCGCGAGCGAGGCGCATCAGCAGGCCTCGTTTTGCCTGAACGAGACGAGGGCTAGAGCGCCGCGATCCGCCGCTCGATCCGCTCGATGACCGTCCGGATGGGGTGGTTCAGGCTCAGCATCTCCTCCACGCTCTGATGCGCAGAGAGGATGGTCGTATGGTCGCGGTCGCCGAAGAAGCGGCCCAGCGCGGGGAAGGACTCGTCGGTGTGTCGGCGGCAGAGGAAGACAGCAACCTTGCGGGGCGTCGCGATGGAGGCGACCCGCTTGCGCCCCTTCACCTCTTTGGCGGTCACGCCCATCTCTTCGCAGACCAGCTTGAGGATGACCTCCATCGTCGGCCGGCGATCCTGCTCGCGGGTCACCCGCTGCAGCTGCTCGCGCGCCATCGTGACGGTCACGGGGAGCCGGTGGATGCGGGCGTAGGAGCCGATGCGGGTCAGCGCGCCATGAAGCTCGCGCACATTGGAGCGGATCGCGTCGGCCACATACTGCAGCACCTCCGCCGGCATGGCGTAGTGCATCTCGTTGGCGCGCCGCTGCAGGATGGCAACGCGCGTCTCGAAGTCTGGCGCGGTGATGTCGGCCGAAAGCCCCATCATGAGGCGTGAGCGCACCCGCTGATCCAGGCCGCTGAGCTCCTGCGGGCTCCGGTCCGAGGTGAGCACAATCTGCTTCCCTGCCTGCGCCAGCGCATTGAAGGTGTGGAAGAACTCCTCGGTCGTCCGCTCCTTGCCCTCGAGCACATGGATGTCGTCGAGCAGCAGCACATCCACGTCGCGCCGGTAGCGGGCCCGAAAGGCCTCCATCGCATTGCCTGCGATCGACGAGATCAGCTCGTTCAGGAAGGTCTCGGCATGCACATACCGAACCCTCGCCTCGGGGTTGTTGACCGTGATGGCGGCGCCGATCGCCTGCATCAGGTGGGTCTTGCCGAGGCCGACGCCACCGAAGAGGAAGAAGGGGTTGTAGTGGGTGCCGGGCGCCTCGGTGACGGCGCGCGCAGCCTCCCAGGCAAACTGGTTGGAGCTGCCGACCACGAAGTGGGCAAAGTCGAGTCCGCGCGACAGGCCGGCTGCCCGCATACGCAGCTCGGCTGCCTCGTTCGCCGGTGCGTCGGAGAGAGCAACAGGTGCGGCCGCGGGTGCTGCCACAACTGCAGCCGGCAGGGGCATCGCGACGGGCGGAAGATCGCAGAGCGAGGGCTCCTCGAGCTCGGGCGTGTAGTCAAAGAGGGAGAGCTGCGGCGCGGGCTCTTCGATGGCCGCTTCGGCAGGCGCATCCACGCCGCCCGAGCGGACGCGAACCCGGACATCGCGGCCCCATGCCAGACGGGCGGACTGTTCGAGGTCGCTGTGGAAGGCCTGGTTGATCTTCGTCGCCGCAGCCTCGTCGCGGGCCGAGAGGGCGATGAGCCCCTTGGCGGCGTCGAAGCGCACCGAGGAGCCGTCGAGGAGCTCGCTCACCGCGGCCTCGCCATACTTCCCGTGCAGCGCCACGAGGGTCTGATTCCAGCGTTCTTCCATCAATCCGTCCGTCTCCGCGTTGCGAAGAGGTCAAAGGCAGTCAGACCGGTGGAGCAGGGTTGCAAGCAGACCGGGGAGGAGCCTGCTAGCCAAGTGGAGCGGCAACATTCAACGGCAGGCCGCATCCTTTGCGCCGCCGCCGCTGTGCTGTAAGTATCTGAAAACCCGTTATTTCAAACAATGCAACAGCGGGGTTTCAGAAGAGTGACACCTGTGGAAAAGTGCCGAAACGCGCGCCTCCACAATGGTTTAGGCAACAGATCGTAAGAAAGATCCTGCGCGAAAGATCACAGCCTCCGATCCTCCCCCGGCCGACGCCTCGCGCTGCGCGATCCATGGAAAGGCGCAGCCTGCTTGACACCCTCACTCCGGTGCCTACCAACGCGCCCACCCACACAACCGGGTTGCCCCAGCAGTCGCGACGGCCACCCACCAAGCATCCCTTGAGAAGGAGAACGAGCCATGAATGTGAAGCCCCTCAACGACCGTGTCCTCGTCAAGCGCATTGAGAGCGAAGAGCGCAGCGCTGGTGGTATCATCATCCCCGACACCGCCAAGGAGAAGCCGCAGGAGGGCACCGTGATCGCTGTGGGTCCCGGCAAGCTCGACAAGGGTGAGCGCATCGCCCTCAACGTCGCGATCGGCGACCGCGTCCTCTTCGGCAAGTACTCGGGCACCGAGGTCAACATCGCCGGCGTCGAGCACACGCTCCTCCGCGAGGAAGATATCTTCGCGGTGCTCGGCTAGTCGCCCAACCCTCCGTAAACCCACTCCTCAACGAGGTCAGTTATGTCTGCCAAAGAAATTATCTTCAAGGAAGAAGCCCGTCGCCGCATGCTTCGCGGCGTCACCATCCTCGCCAAGTCGGTCAAGGTCACGCTTGGGCCCAAGGGCCGCAACGTCATGATCGAGAAGTCCTTCGGTGGCCCCAAGGTCACCAAGGACGGCGTCTCGGTCGCCAAGGAGATCGAGCTTGCCGACAAGTTCGAGAACCTCGGCGCCCAGATGGTCCGTGAAGCCGCCAAGAAGACGGCCGATGTGGCCGGCGACGGCACCACGACCGCGACGGTCCTCGCCGAGGCCATCTTCCGCGAAGGCGTGAAGTTTGTCTCTGCCGGCCACAACCCCATGTCGCTCAAGCGTGGCATCGACGCCGGCGTCGAGGCGATCATCGCCGAGATCAAGAAGTCGGCCAAGCCCACCAGCGATCCCCAGGAGATCGGCAAGGTCGGCACCATCTCGGCCAACGGCGACGAGACCATCGGCAACCTCATCGCCAAGGCGATGGAGAAGGTTGGCTCCGACGGCGTCATCACCGTCGAAGAGGCCAAGGGCATGGAGACCGAGCTCGAGGTTGTCGAGGGCATGCAGTTCGACCGTGGCTACGTGTCGCCCTACTTTGTCACCGATGCCGACCGCATGTCGGCCGAGCTCGATGACCCCTTCATTCTCCTCTACGAGAAGAAGGTGTCGAACATGCGCGACCTTCTCCCCGTCCTCGAGGCGGCGGCCCGCAGCGGCAAGCCCCTCATCATCATCGCCGAGGAGATCGAGGGCGAGGCGCTCGCCACCCTCGTCGTCAACAAGCTCCGTGGCACGCTGAACGTCGCCGCCGTCAAGGCGCCCGGCTTCGGCGATCGCCGCAAGGCCATGCTCGGCGACATCGCCGTCCTCACGGGCGGTACGGTCATCAGCGAAGACCTCGGCATGAAGCTCGAGAATGTGACGCTCTCCGACCTTGGCCGCGCCAAGAAGGTCCGCATCACCAAGGACAACACCACCGTCATCGACGGCTTCGGTGAGCGCGAGGCCATCGACGGCCGCGTGAAGCAGATCCGTTCGCAGATCGAAGAGACCAAGAGCGACTACGACAAGGAGAAGCTCCAGGAGCGTCTCGCCAAGCTTGTCGGCGGCGTTGCGGTCATCAAGGTTGGCGCTGCCACCGAGACCGAGATGAAGGAGAAGAAGGACCGCGTCGACGACGCGCTCGCCGCCACCCGCGCGGCTGCAGAAGAGGGCATTGTCGCCGGCGGCGGCGTTGCGCTCATCCGCACCTCCCACGTCCTCAACGACATCAAGTTCGGCGATGAGCGCGACTTCGGTATCGCCATCCTCAAGCGGGCCGTCGAAGAGCCCCTCCGTCAGATATCGGCCAACGCCGGCATCGACGGCTCCATCGTCATCAACCGCATCCGCGAGTCGACCGGTAACTTCGGTTACAACGCGGCGACCGAGGTCTACGGCGACATGATCGAGATGGGCGTCATCGACCCCGCCAAGGTGGTCCGTACCGCCCTCCAGAACGCGGCCTCCGTGGCCGGCCTCCTCATCACCACCGAGTGCGCTGTGGTCGAGAAGGCGAAGGACGAGAAGCCTGCCGGCGGCGGCGGCGGCATGGGCGGCATGGGTGGCATGGGTGGCATGGGCGGCATGGACGACGACTTCTAGGTCGTTGCTCCGCGCCGCAGGGCGCCCGGTGCTTCATCGTGGGGCGCGGTCCGAGAGGATCGCGCCTCACGCGCTTTTTGCCGGCTCCCTGACCATCGCGGCCGGATCGGCACTGGCTGTTGGCCGCAGCATGCTTTCACCGGTGCATGCTGGCGGAAGGCGCAGCTGCTCCTGTCCCGCCGGTGAGGCGGAGCGGAGCTCTGTTCTCTCGGCCAGCCCTCCGCGGTGAGGCGGAGGGTTGTGTGGCCTAGTCTTCTGCGACGGCGAAGCGGACCTGCGGGTCCTTGCGATCCGGGCGGCGAACCGCGCGGTCGAAGTGCTCCGCGGCCCAGAGGCCGATCTGGAAGCGGGTCTCGTTCTCGATGATGCGGATGGAGCCGATGTCGCTCTTCTCCACATCGCCGCGACGGCAGATGAGGGGGATGAGCCAGCGCGGGTCGGCGTTGTGGCGCCGGCCCACGTTCACGCGGAACCAGACGGCCTGCACCTCGCCGCGGTCGCCCGCGGGTCGGCTGGGCGCGCCGGAGCGTACCGCCGGTGCCTGGAGGTGGTGAGAGCCGGCATCGCGGCCGGTCTCGCCATACTGCCGCGTTGCCGCGGAGGGTTCGGGCGGTGTCACGCGGCGCTGGTTGAGGCGCAGCGTCTCGGGCATGTCTTCGGGGACGGGGAGCCGCTGCACCAAGCTGGTGGCAAAGGCGGCGATGAGGCGGATGGCCTGCTCGGGCGCCGCATCGGCAGTGAGCTCGGAGCCGGCATCGAGGAGCGCCTTGCTGAGCGCCTGCGAGGCGAGCGCCATCGCATCGGGATCGGCGAGCTCGGCGGCCAGGAGGAGCTCGCCGACAACGCGGGCCCGATCCTGCTGCTCGATCTTCTCCGCGGAGGGGACCTCCATCCAGTTGGGGCGGAGTCCGGAGTCGCGGAGGAGGAACTCGGCGCGGCGGCGCTTGGGCGCAGCGACGATGAGGACGGCGCGGCCCTTCTTGCCCGCGCGGCCCGTACGGCCGTTGCGGTGCTGGAAGACCTCTTTGTCGTTCGGCAGATCGGCATGGATGATCAGGCCGACGGAGGGGAGGTCGAGTCCGCGTGCAGCCACGTCGGTGGCGACGAGGATGTTGGCGGTGCCGTCGCGGAGGGCCTGCAGGGCGCGGTTGCGCTCGTTCTGCGAGAGCTCGCCCGAGAGGGCAACGGCTGCGAAGCCGCGCTCGCGGAGGCTTGACCACATGCGGGCGGTGCCGTCACGGGTGGCGCAGAAGACGATGGCGGCGGCAGCATCTGCCTCGCGGAGCACATTGACGACCGCGTGGCCGATCTCGATGGGCGAGACCAAGAGGGCCTGCACATCGATGTCGGAGTGCTGCTCGTTGAGTGCGTTCGCCGCGATGCGGATGGCGCCCTTCTGGAAGGCGCGCGCAAGTTGCTCGATCTCTTTGGGCAGCGTGGCCGAGAACATCAGCGTGCGCCGCTCTGCGGGAGCCGCCTTGAGGATGGCCTCGAGCTCTTCGCGGAAGCCCATGTCGAGCATCTCGTCGGCCTCATCGAGGACGGCAACCTTGAGGCCCGAAAGATCGAGCCGGCCGCGGCGGAGATGGTCGCAGAGTCGGCCGGGCGTACCGACGACAATGGAGGGACCCATGTCGAGCGCGCGGGCCTCGGAGCGGGCATCAGAGCCGCCGACGCAGGTGGCGACCACCCGCTCGTTGCGAGCGGAGGTCCCTGCGTAGAGCCACGACAGCTCGCGGGCCACCTGGGTGGCCAGCTCACGCGTAGGCGCGATGATCAGCGCGCGCGGGCAGGAGCGGGCCGGGAAGCGTTCTTCGTCGCCGAGGATGGCGTGCGCCATGGCGAGCCCGAAGGCGACGGTTTTACCGGAGCCAGTACGAGCGGAGACGAGCAGGTCGGCATCGCGCGGGGCGTCGGCGACCATTGCCTGAACAGGGGTAGGAGACTCGTAGCCCTTCGCGAGAAGAGCCTTGAGGAGGGTGGGATGCGTCGAGTCGGGGGAGAACATGGCGCGCGGTGTCTAGCAGGATTCCAAAGTCTTTGTGCAGTTATCGTCGATCCTCATTTTGGGGCGGCTGAACGGTGGCGGTTGGCAAGGGCCCTGTGGAGGCGTTAGGGGTGGCGACGTCCACCACGGAGAGTGCGGAGATGGAGAAGTTCATCATTGAGGGGGGCCATCCGCTTGCTGGCTCGGTACGGCCCGGAGGCTCGAAGAACGAGGTGCTGCCCGTACTTGCGGCCACGCTCATCACCGATCAGACCGTGACGCTCGACAATGTCCCGCGCATTGAAGATGTGCTCATCATGCTCCAGATCATGGAGCGCATGGGGGGCCGCCACCAGTGGCTCGGCCCGAACACCGTCGAGATCAACAACGATGGCGTCGCCAACGGCGAGGCGCCGGCCGATCTTTGTCGCAAGCTCCGCGCCTCGATCTTGTTGGCCGGCCCGCTGCTGGCCCGCTTCGGCTCCACCTCGCTCGCCCCTCCAGGGGGTGATGTCATCGGCCGTCGGCGGCTCGACACCCACTTCGGCGGCTTCACGGCGCTGGGCGCAACGGTGGAGTTCGATGCGATGATCCGCATCTCGTCGCCCGGCCTCACGGGCGCCGACATCTTCCTCGACGAGCCCTCGGTCACCGGCACCGAGAACATCCTGATGGCGGCGGTGCTCGCCTCGGGCCGGAGCATCATCCGAAACGCCGCCTGTGAGCCCCACGTGCAGGGTCTCTGCCGCATGTTGGTCGCGCTCGGCGCTCAGATCGCCGGCATTGGCACCAACACCCTGACCATCGAAGGGGTGCGCGAGCTCCAACCAGGCCGCCACCGCATCAGCTCCGACTACCTCGAGATCGGCTCCTTCATCGGGCTGGCGGCGATGACCCGCTCGGCCATCACGATCGAGGATGTGGTGCCCGACGATGTGCGGATGATCGGCCACATCTTCAGCCGGCTCGGCGTGGAGTATCGGCTGGCCGACGGCAACCTCCATGTGCCTGCGGAACAGGAGCTGGCCATCCGCAACGATTTTGGGAACCAGATCCCCAAGATCGATGACGGCCCCTGGCCCGCCTTCCCGACCGACATGATGTCGATCGCCATCACCGTCGCGACCCAGTCGCGCGGCATGGTGCTCTTCTTCGAGAAGATGTTCGACGGCCGCATGTTCTTCACCGACTCGCTGGTGAGCATGGGTGCCCGGATCATTCTCTGCGACCCGCACCGGGTGGTGGTGAGCGGCCCGGCGCAGCTCACCGGCACGACGCTCTCGTCGCCCGATGTGCGAGCCGGCATGGCGCTGGTGCTGGCGGCGCTGGCCGCAAAGGGGAAGAGCACCATCTACAATGTGCGGCACATCGATCGCGGGTATGAGCGAATCGAAGACAAGCTCCGGGCACTGGGCGCGAAGATCGAGCGCCTGCCCGGGTAGGAGTCTGCTTGCAGGACAGCATCGGCAGGACCGCAGAGGAGCAATCGCGCGAGGGCTGGTGGCTGGTGGCCGGTCTTGCGGTAGCTGCAGGTCTGGAGCCTGCCGAGGTTGCGGCCGTCGCAGAGGCAGCGCTCGGCGAGCTCTGGGAGCCCTGGCTTGCCGGGGAGCCTGTCGACCCTGTGAGCGATGCGGAGGTGAGCGGGCTCTACGAGGCGCGGGTGCGCAGCCGTGTGGGCGCGAAGGCGGCCCGTCGGAAGCTTGGCATCTACTACACGCCGGCTGCCTCGGCGCAGGCGCTGGTTGCCAGCACGGGCTGGTCGGATCGGGCAGCCGGGCTACTCCGCTGTGCCGACGCCGCCTGCGGGACGGGCGAGCTGCTGGTGGCGGCCTGGGAGCTGGCGCCCGCGGGCGCGGAGGTGCATTGCTTGGGGTTTGAGGTGGACGCGGTGGCGGCGGCTGTGACGCGTGCGCGGCTCATGCTGCGCCGTCGGTCGCGCGGGCTGGATTGGGGTGCGGTCGCGGACTGGATTGTCTGCGGCGATGCGCTCACCGAGCTTCCGCCCTGGCCCACCGACTTTGAATTGGTGGTGGGCAACCCGCCCTTCGGCAATGCGATCGAGAAGGAGACGGCGCGGACGGTCGGTCAGACAACGCTGCTTCGCCAGCGGTTTCCGCATGCCGCGCGCGGCGCCTTTGATCGTGCGGCGATCTTTGCCGAGCTCTCGCTCGCCTGGGCTGGCTCGGGCGGCTGCGTGGCGCTGGTGCTGCCGCGGGCGATGCAGAGCGTGGCCTATGCCAGCGGCCTGCGCGACCACTGGTCTTCGCGTGCGCAGGTGGCGGTTGTGGCGCCGGGGGAGCTGGTCCGGTTTGCGGGTGCGCAGGTGGCGGTCTCCTTCTGGGTGGCCCGTAGCGTGGGGCAGGCTGCGGGCCCTGTGCGCTGGGTGAGCGACGGGTTGGCCTGGTGGGAGCCGTGGATGCAGGGCTGGCCTGCGGGCTGGGTGGCACTGGGCGACCATGTGCACCTGCAGAGCGGCGCGACGGTGTCGGAGGCCTACGCGTTTGCGGGGCTGCTGACGGAGGGAGGCGCGGGGTTCCGGTTCGTGACGGCCGGCGCGATCGATCCCCATCGCATCCGTTGGGGTGAGCGGCAGCGCTATCTGGGGCGCGATCTGCTGGAGCCTCGCCTGACCGTTGCGGCGGCGGGCCGTCGCGCGGCGGTCTATGGCCACCCGAAGGTCTGCATTCCGGCGCTGAGTCGTGTGGTCGAGGCGGCGGCAGATGAGAGGGGTGAGCTTGCTGCTGCGGTCTCGGTGCTGGTGGGTTGGCCGAAGCCGGAGCGGGGGTTGGAGGAGCTTCGGCGGCTGTTGCTGCTGCTCAACACGGCGCTGTTTCGGCTCCGCTATCAGACGGCGAATGCGCCACAAGCGATGGCTGGCGGGAGTGTTCCCGTGAGCAAGCAGAAGCTGCTGGCGCTGACGGTACCGCCGGCCTGGTTCGGCTCGCAGCCTCCGGCCGAGCTGGTGCCAACGGGGTTTGCGGAGCAGGTGGCCGGGCTGCCGCCGCTGCCGAGCAAGCGGCTGGCGACGGCCTCGGAGCTCGCGGCTTTTGCGGATGCGGTAGGCGGCATCGGGGCGCCGCCCTTCGTCTGGGAGGCGGCCCTGACGGCGGCGCTGGGTCAGACGCCCGTGGGAGCTTCGCTTCAGTCGCTCCAGTCGTTGTCAGACGGTTGCCTTATGTCGCACTATCTTTGCGTAACCGCAGAAGATTCGGCATGAGCGTAGGGCGTTGACGGGTTGAGGTTGAACAGGTCGCGGTGCGACCAGCGCAAGAGGGCCAGTCCGATGGAGCCAGTCCGAAAGACAACCTACGACCTGCACCGTGCCGGCGGAGAACGGGAGCAGGGTCTGAGCGCCGAAGAGGTGGAGCGGCGCATTCGCGCCGGCCTTCTGAAAGAGCAGGATCAGCTCTCTGTGCTGGGCGGCGCGCCGAAGCCCTACTGGCACTTCCCCCGCTTCGGCGATTTGAAGTCTGCCGCCCCCGCCCCCGCCCCCGCCGCGGCTCCGCGGAATGTGACGCGGCCGCCAGCGGCTGCGTCGAGCCCAGCGGTGCGGCCCGTGTCGCCGTCGCCCCTGTATGGAGCCTCGCGCACGCCCGCGCCTGCGCGGGGTCTCGGTCCTGCTACGGGTGGGCGTGCGGGGCAGCCGGCACCCTCTGCGGTGGTCCGCGCGCTCGCCGCTCCCGAACAGGATGAAGAGCCAGCTCGGGATGGTGCGCTGCCCTGGCGGGCGCCGCGGCCCTTTCCCGATGCGCTGATGCGGCTGCGGCCGCAGGCCTTCCGGGCCCGATTGCTGGAGGCGCTCCTGCTCGAGGTGGTGGGCTGCGGACCGGCGGAGCCGCCCGACTTTGCGCTGGCCTGCGCCCGTGCGCGGCTGTCGCAGATCGAGGCGCTGATGAAGCCGCGCTGGTACGAGCCTGCAGAGGTGGCAGCTGTGACGGAGATCATGGGCATCATCTCGCAGGCCTGTACGCTGCTCGCCTTCCCCAACCTCAAGGAGCGGCTGCTGCAGCGCGAGCAGGAGCTCGGCCGTCCCGTGGTGCTGCGCGAGGTGCTCTCGCTTGCGCTGCCGATCGAGGATGCCTTCGAGCAGGTGAGTGGCAAGTCTCTGTCGGCGCGGCAGTCGGCAAACCTGCAGGCGGCCAACAAGCGGGGCGCGATGTCGATGATCACCGGCGCGGTGATGTCGGTTGTAGGCGCTGGCCCGACGGCCGGCAGCGGCCTGTCGATGCCTCCTGCGGTCTTCTACGAGCGGCTCAGCCACATGCGGATCGAAGATGCGCTGGGCGTGCTTGGGACCGACGGTCCGGAGCGGATCGCGGCCTGCACGCGCGAGCGGCTCAAGCAGGTGGAGCGGAACGTGGCACCGCTGTCGCAGAGCTCGGAGGAGCGGGAGCTGCTGCACCAGATCCGCTGCCAGCTGGCACAGTGTTTTGTGGTGCTTGCCCATCCTGAACTTTCGCGGGTGCTTCGGCAGCGTCAGGCGCGGCTGGGGCGGCAGCCGACCGTGGCAGAGGCGATCGACCTTGCGCCCGTGCCAGGCGAGGCGCTCACGCTGCTGTCTGCCACCGATCTGCGTGCCGCGCTTGCGGGTGTCTCGGCCTCGACGATTCTGAGCAAGACCAATGCGGCGTCGGAGGAGCGGCTGCGGGAGCTCGAGGAGATGATGGCTGCGCCGCCCGAGCTTTCGACCGAGCCGCTGCAGTGGGGCACGGGCGACGAAGAGGAGGGGACGCGGTCGATCGTGGTGCCGCTTGTAACCGTGTTGGTCGCCGCTGCGGTGCTGGCCTTTGTGGTGAAGAGCGACGCGAACGAGCTCCTCCCCGAGCTGGACAATGGCATCCACTACGGTCGTGCGATCGCGCTGCTGATGGCCGCCTACTTCTCGGTGCGTGGCGTCAGGTTTGAGGCCTTCTCGCGTTTCGGCTGGCGGCCCGCAGCGGCTTGGCATTGGGCGCTGCCTCTCTGTGGCGCCCTCGCAGGTGCGGTGCTCGGCGCGGTGCTGCAGGGCGACCCGACGGCCTCCTTCCCGATCGTCTCCGTGGTGGCCCTATCGCTGCTGCGTGGCGCCTCGGAGGGTCTCTTCTTCGAGGGACTGGTGGCCCGCACGCTGCTGGTCGACGTGGAACATCCCGTGAAGGGGATCGTGGTCGCGGGGAGCATGTCGGCGCTCTATACGGGGCTGCTGGTGCTTGCCGGTACGGGCGACATGCAGGTGGCCTCGTTGGCGACTGTGATCTGGTGGCTCGTGGTGGCGCTGCCGGCGAGCGCGGTGATGTGGCAGACGCGTTCGGTCTCGATCGCGATGCTCTACCGTGCGCTGGCCTG
>CAIWGR010000411.1 GCA_903912275.1 uncultured delta proteobacterium | reverse complement strand
TCGTGATGCTGCGCTCACTGGCGGAGCTGGTTCAGCGGAAGCCGGAGACTCTGCGGGACCAATACCTCTCCACGTTGGTTCGGGAGCGGAAACTCACACTCGCCTTCCCAACGACGCCAACCCACGAACGGCAAGCGTACACGACCACGGGAGCCACGACACCATGACCCTCAACGAATCCATCGTCGAAGAGGCCGCCCTCTCCTGGTTCGAGGCGCTCGGCTATGCCGTGCGCAGCGGCCCACGCATCGCGCCCGGCGAGCCCGATGCGGAGCGTACCTCCTTCTCCGAAGTGCTGCTCCTCGACCGGTTGCGTGACGCCATCGCGCGGCTCAACCCGGCCATCCCCGCCGACGCCCGCGAAGATGCCCTCCGCAAGCTCCGCAACCTCGGCGCGGCCTCGCTCGTGCAGCTCAACCGGACCTTCCACCAGATGCTCCGCGATGGGGTTCACGTCGAGTATCCGCGCGGCGACGGCAGCATCGCCGGCGACCATGTGCGGCTGGTCGACTTCGACGAAGTGCAGGCCAACGACTGGCTCGTGGTCAACCAGTTCACAGTCATCGACGGGCAGCACAACCGGCGTCCCGACATCGTGGCCTTCCTCAACGGCCTGCCGGTGGCGCTCATCGAGCTCAAGAACGCTGCCGATGAAGATGCCGACATCTGGGCCGCCTACCGCCAGCTCCAGACCTACAAGGCCGAGATCCCTGCGCTGCTCCACTACAACGCGGCGCTCGTCATCAGCGACGGCCTGCAGGCCCGGGTAGGTTCGGTGACGGCCAACCAGGAGTGGTTCAAGATCTGGCGCACCATCGACGGCGAGGTGCAGGCCCCGGCAGCCTCGCTCGAGCTGGAGGTGCTTATTGGCGGCCTCTTCGCCCCCCGCCGCTTCCTCGACCTGCTCCAGCACTTTGTGGCCTTCGACGAAGACCCCGACACCGGCGCATGCCACAAAATCCTCGCCGGCTATCACCAGTTCCACGCCGTGAATGCAGCGCTCGACGAGACCCTCCGCGCGAGCGGGCTCGCAGGAGCCACGCCCTCGCACATCGCCCCGGCGAAGGGCATCGCGGGCGACCGTCGGGCCGGCGTGGTCTGGCACACCCAGGGCAGCGGAAAGAGCTTCTCCATGCTCTTCTACGCGGCCCGCGTGGTGCGCCATCCGGCGATGCAGAACCCCACGCTCGTTGTCATCACCGACCGCAACGACCTCGACGACCAGCTCTTCGCCCAGTTCCAGCGCTGCGGCGACCTACTCGGCCAGACGCCCGTCCAGGCTGCAAGTCGCGACGCACTCCGAACCCTTCTCAGCCGCGCAAGCGGCGGCGTCATCTTCACCACCATCCACAAGTTCATGCCCGACAAGGGCGAGGCGATGCCCGAACTCTCAAGCCGCCAGAACATCGTCGTGATCGCCGACGAGGCCCATCGCAGCCAGTACGGCTTCCACGCAAAGGTGAACGAGAAGACCGGCGAGGTCTCCTACGGCTTTGCGAGCAACCTCCGCGACGCCCTCCCCAACGCCTCCTACATCGGCTTCACGGGGACCCCCATCGAGACAACCGACGCGAGCACCCGCGCGGTCTTTGGCGACTACATCTCGGTCTACGACATCCAGCGCGCCGTCGCAGACAAGGCCACGGTCCCGATCTACTACGAGAGCCGCGTCGCCAAGCTCAGCCTCAACGCGGCAGAGCTGCCCACGCTCGACGCGGCCTTCGACGAGATCACCGAGGGCGAGGAGCTCGCCAGCCGCGAGGCGCTCAAGTCCAAGTGGGCTGCGCTCGAGGCGCTCGTTGGCGACCCCAAACGCATCGCGCTGATCGCCGAAGACCTTGTGACCCACTTCGAGCGACGCGGCGAAGCGATGCAGGGCAAGGCGATGGTGGTCTGCATGAGCCGCCGCATCGCCGTCGACCTCCACAACGCGATCATCCGCCTGCGGCCAACCTGGGCGAGCGCACCCGACGACGACAAGGAGCAGGAGAAGCAGAGCACCTGCATCGCCAAAGTGATCATGACGGGCAGCGCCGACGATGGCCCCGATTGGCAACCCCACATCCGGAGCAAAGAGCGGCGGCGCCAGCTCGCAACCCGCTTCAAAGACCCCCGTGACCCCTTCCGCATCGTCATCGTGCGCGACATGTGGCTCACTGGCTTCGACGCCCCCTGCCTTCACACGATGTATGCCGACAAGCCCATGCAGGGCCACGGGCTCATGCAGGCGATCGCGCGGGTGAACCGGGTCTTCCGCGACAAGCCGGGCGGGCTCGTTGTGGACTACCTCGGCCTCGCCGACCAGCTCAAGCGGGCGCTCGCCACCTACACAGAGAGCGGCGGTCAAGGCTCGCCCACATTTGATTCGGAGCAGGCCATCACGCTGATGCTCGAGAAGCATGGGGCCGCCTGCGATTTCCTTCATGGCTTTGCGTGGGACAAATGGACAGACGGAAAACCTGCCGAGCGGCTCGCCTTGTTGCCCGCGGGCCAGCAGCACATCCTGGAGCAGGAGGACGGCAAACAGCGCTGGATCCAGCTCGTGACCGACCTCTCCCGCGCCTTTGCACTCTCAGCCGCCAGCGACGAAGCGGCAGAGATTCGAGATGATGTCGCCTTCTTCCAGGCGCTGCAGGCCGCACTCGGCAAACAGCGGAGTCACAATCAGAAGACGCCGGAGCAGATCGAGGCGGCCATCAGCCAGCTCGTGAGTCGCGCGATCACGACGGATGGCGAGGTGATCGATGTCTTCACGGC
>CAIWGR010000410.1 GCA_903912275.1 uncultured delta proteobacterium | reverse complement strand
GGCGCTCTCGATGGGAAGCAGCGTGGATGGTGGAGGCTGGCTCCGACCGGTGGTTGCGACGGCCGGCTTTGTGCTCGTCGGCGCGCTGGTCGGGCCCTGGCTCTTCCGGCAGCTGGTCGGCTGGATGGAGCGGCTGTCGCCGTCGGCGTCGATGCAGCTGACGACCGCGCTTGCGCTTGGATTTGCGATGTCGGGATGTGCCTCATGGTTGGGTCTTGAGCCGGTGCTCGGCGCCTTTGGCGCAGGGCTGCTGCTGGCGGGCGTGCCCCGCTTTCGGGCCGCGACGACCCGGCAGTTGGAGGGCTGGGTGGATGGGTTTTTCGGGCCGCTCTTCTTTGCGCTGACGGGCATGCGCGTGGCGGTGGGGGCGCTGACCGGCGCCGAGGCGGTAGGAGCGCTGGTGGCGCTGCTGGTGGTGCGGTTGGTGTCGCGGCAGGTGGCGGTTTCGCTGGCCGGTCGCTGGAGCGGTGTAGAGCGTCCGGAGCGCCGTGCGCTGGCGATGGCCATCAGCACCGAGGGGGCGATGGGGTTGGTGGTCGCCACCATCGGCATGGAGCATGGGCTGCTGAGTGAATCGATGTTTGCGGCGCTGGTGGTGCTTGCGGTGATCACGACGGTTGTGCCGCCGATTCTGCTCAAGCGGCTGGTCGCGGCGGTGCCCGTGAGCGAGAGCGAGCGGCGCCGGATGGCGTGGGAGTCTTCGGACGAAGAGGGGTTCGGCTCTTCGCTGCGCCGTGTGCTGATCCCGACGCGCGGGGGCCCCAATGTGCAGGGCGTGCTCGCGCTGCTGAGCCTGGTGGCACGCCGGAAGATGGAGGTCGTGGGGCTCGAGGTCCTGGCAGCTTCTGCTCCGACCTCCGGAACCTTTGCGGCGCTTCGGACAACGCTCGACCGTCGGTTCATGGGCAGCGGCCTGATCGGTCTGGCCTGGCGCTCGGTGGTGAGCAACGATGGGGCCAGCGCGATCCTCCGTGAGGCCGCTGCGGGCTACGACCTGCTGGTTGTGGGTGCGCCGGTCGCGGAGGCAGATGGGCTCGCCAATCCACTTGTAGGCGAGGTGGTGCAGCAGTCGCCCTGTGCGGTGATGGTCTTTCGCGCGTCGCGCACGGCGCCGGAGGAGGGGACATCGTGGCGGCCGATGACGCTGCTAGTGCCGACAGTTGGGACAGCTTCCTGCCGTCGTGCGGTGGATTTTGCAGCGGCTGTTTCGGTGCGGCTCTCCGCACGGTTGGTGATCCTTCATGTGGTGGAGGCGATGGCCGCAGAGCAGGTGCTTGCAGACGGTGCACGGTTGGCCTCGTTGCGCGACCTTGGCCACCGGTTGGTCGATGGCCATGTTGAGCGGGCGCTGAAGGTGGGTGCACCTGCGGAGGCGCTGGTGGTGGTGGCGGCCTCTGTGGAGGAGGCTGTGCTGCGCACCGTCCGAGAGCAGGGGGTGGAGCTGCTGGTCTTCGGGAGCAATCTGCGCGCGGTCGAGGGGCGGGCCTACTACGGCAGGGTGGTCGACCTGGCCTTCCGTGAGGCGCCGAGCGCTGTGCTGGTGATGGGTTGAGCCATGGTCCGGCACGGCGGAGATGGCCCGCGGATGAATGCTAGACAGCGGCCCTTTGCCTCACCTAGTTTACAGCCTTGTGACGCTGGCCCCGGTGTGGGTGGTGCGTCTCGAGACTTCCCGCTGAAGGAGCACGAGATGGTCAATCGGAAGCTGATGGTTCGTGGCCCGCTGGCGACAGCCGCCCTCTTGATGTTGCTTGCAGGTTGCGGGTCGGACGAGGTCGCTCGTTCGACCGATCGTGGCGGCAGCAGCGGCGGAAACACCGAAGACACCGGCACCTCGTCCGATGCCTCCGATGATGCCCAGATCACCATCGATACGGGTTCGACCGCCGATACCGAGGCCGACACGGGCACGAGCGACACGGGCACGACCGATACCGCGGTTGCCGACACGGGCACGACCGACACGGGCGGCGGCACCTTCGAGTATGGCGACCCCGACCCGGTCCCAGCCTACTCCGGCGGCGCCTGCCCCACCTTTGCGTCGGGCAGCAACGACATCACCACCAGCGGCGATCCCCGCGATTTCCGCCTCTTCCTGCCCGCCAACCCGGCCGGCGCGCCCGTGCTCTTCCTCTGGCACGGACTTGGCGACAATGCTGACAACTTCGCCAGCGGCATGGGTGCCTCGCAGATCGCGCAGCAGTATGGCGCCATCGTCATTGTCCCCTCCATGGCGCCGGGCGGCGGCATGCTCGGGCCCATCTGGAGCTTCCCCAGCTCGCTTGGCGGCGCGCCGGCAGAGCAGGACCTGACGCTCTTTGACGACATCCTCGGCTGCGTCGACGGCCAGTATGACATCGACAACCGACGCGTCTACTCGGCGGGTTTCTCGGCCGGCGCCATCTGGACCACCTACCTGACCATGAACCGGGCCGGCCTGCTCGCCTCCACCGCCATCTTCAGCGGCGGCGTCAACGCGCAGCTCACCTTCCCCTACGCCTCGAGCGACTACCCGATGCCGGTCATCATGTCGCACGGCGGCACGACGGACACCTTCAATGGCTTCCTCCAGTTCATGCCGATGATGATGACGCTCTCGGAGGGCCTGGCCGCCGACGGCCACTTCGGCGTGCTCTGCACCCACACGCAGGGTCACACCGTCACGAACGAGATCGTGCTGGCGGCCTACGACTTCCTCTTCCGCAACGAGTGGGGCACGGGCACCAGCCCGCTTGCGACCGACGGTATCCCGGCCAGCTACCCGAGCACCTGCGCGGTGGTTCAGGCTCCCTAGTCGCGGCTGTCTCCGATGACCGTTCGTGCGCCGCTCTACCTGCTCGCCGGCGGTCAGTCGTCTCGGATGGGGCAGGACAAGGCGCGGGTGGAGGTGGCTGGTTTGCCGCTCATCCTCCGCGTCGTTGCCCAGTGCGGCTACAGGCCTGAGGAGGCGACGGTGGTTGCCGCACCGGGCCGGAGTTACGCCGACCTCGGACTGCTGACGATCGAGGATGCGCAGGCGCACGAGGGCCCCTTCTCGGGGCTCGTCACAGCACTTGGGGATGCGGCCGCTGGGCCGATGCTCGTGGTCGGTTGCGACCAGTGGGGGCTGACGCCAGCGATGCTGCGGGCGCTTGCGCAGGCGATCGAGGCGGGCGCCCCCGCGGCAGCTTTCCGGGGCCCGCGGTGGCACCCGCTTCCGCTGGTGGTTCGGAGCTCGTCCGCGGCATCGGCGCTGGCGGCCTTTGCGACGGGCGAGCGGTCGCTCTGGCGCTGGCTGGAGCAGGTGGGTGCAGCATCGCTCGCGGAGCCGGAGGGCTGGGGTGGGGTGGTGTCGGTGGACGACGACGCAGCGCTGGCCTTCGTTTCGCAGCGTGCAGCCGGATGAGAGTTCTTGCCCTCGCCGCCGCTGCGACCTAACCGCAGAGCGCCCCTGAGTTGGAGGATGAGATGACAGGGAAAGGGTTGAGAAAGCGTTATCTGGCAGCCGGCCTGACCGCGGCGGCATTGCTGCTTTCGAGCAACGCGCAGGCGGCCGCTTCGAAGCTCCAGATTGCCACTGAGCAGTATGAGCTCGCCAACGGCCTGAAGGTGGTGCTTGTGCCTCGCACGGGTTCGCCGACGGTTGGCATTGCGGTCTATTACGATGTGGGCTCCGCAAACGAGGTGGAGGGCCGCTCGGGCTTTGCCCACCTCTTCGAACACATGATGTTCCAGGGCTCTGCCAATGTGCCGAAGGGGGGCCACTTCCAGGCCATCTTCGGCAACGGCGGCAACATGAACGGCACGACGAGCGAAGACCGGACCAACTACTACGAGGTGCTGCCCTCGGACCGCCTCGGGCTCGGCCTCTGGCTCGAGTCTGATCGCATGCTCAGCCTGGCCATCACGCAGGAGAACTTCGACAACCAGCGCGAGGTGGTGAAGGAGGAGCGTCGCACCTCCTACGACAACCAGGCCTACAGCAACGGCTGGCTCGCCTTCGATGAGCTGGCCTACACCTGCTGGCCCTATCACCACAGCACCATCGGTTCGATGGACGACCTCAACGCCGCGAAGCTCGAGGATGTGCAGGCCTTCTTCAAGCTGCACTACAAGCCCAACAATGCGGTGCTGGTGATCGCCGGCGACTTTGAGACGGCCGATGCGAAGGCTCTGGTCGACACCTACTTTGCCTCCATCCCGCAGGGGCCGCTGGCGCCCAAGTGGAGCTGCGAGGAGCCGGAGCAGACCGCTCCGCGGAAGCTCGCAGTGGACGATGCGCTCGCCACCCAGCCGGCCGTCATCATCGGCTGGAAGGTTGCACCCGACCCCGACCCGGAGAACCTCGCGGCAGAGCTGCTCGCCCAGGTGCTAGGCGGCGGAGAGGCCTCGCGCCTCTACGGTTCGCTCGTGCGTGGCAGCGGCAAGGCGCTCAGCGTGGAGTCCTTCATCTATGGCCGCCGCGGCCCCGACCTGCTTGGCGTCTATGCAACCGCCAACGGTGCGACTGCGGACGAGCTGCAGCAGGCGATCGAGGTTGAGACGGCCGGTCTGCTGACGAAGCCTGTAACCCAGGCCGAGTTCGACGCGGCCAAGAGCCAGCTCATGCGGCAGATGGTGGGGAGCATCGACAGCAACCTCGGCCTCGCGCTGACGGTTGGCCACGATGCCCTCTACTACGGGCAGCCCGCCCGTGCGAATGAGGCGCTTGCCCGCCTCGATGCGGTGACGCTCGCTCAGGTGCAGGAGGTGGCGAACAAGCGCATCCTTCCCGCCGGTGCGACGGTGGTGCACATCAACGTGAAAGCAGACGCGAAACAGGGAGGTGAGCCGTGAAGCGCACGTGGGTACTCGGGCTCGCAGCCCTCTGCTTCTCCGCCTGCGGCGGTACGCTCGGTCCTTCTACGGCCAAGGTTGCTGAACCGGCCGTGACGGTTTCTGCTGCGTCGCCGGCCGCGGCCGAACCGGATCGGACCAAGGCGCCGGCACCCGGCAAGGCCCGCCCCTTTGCCCTCCCGGCGGAACAGCGCCTCACGCTTCCCAACGGACTTGAGGTTGTGCTGATCCCTCGCGACGGCGTCCCCAGCCTGGCGATGCGGCTCTCCATCCGCGCCGGCCGCGACGCCAGCTCCGACAATGTGGCGCTCCCAGAGCTCACAGCCCGGTTGCTGCGTGACGGAACCAAGTCGCAGGATGCGACTGAACTGGCCGAGTTTGCCGATCGCAACGGGCTCGCCGTGGATGCGGGTGCCGAGGCCAACCGGGTGCTGCTCAGCGCCGACGGCCTGACGCAGAACGCCGAGGCCATGCTCTCGGTGCTTCGGGTGATGGCGCAGGAGGCGGCCTTCCCGCAGGATCGGGTGGAGGCGCGTAAGAAGGAGTATGAGGGCGAGCTGGAGCTTCAGGCCTCGGAGCCCGACTTCCACCTGCAGCGGCTCACCTACAAGGTACTCTTCGGCAATCACCCCTACGCGGCGGTCCTTCCGACGGAGGCGGATATCGCGAAGGTGGACCGCAAGGCCATCGAGCGGTTCTACAAGCAGAACTACGGCCCCAAGCGGGCGCGGCTCGTCGTCGTCGGTCAGATCCCCGAGGGCTTCGAGGCCCAGCTTCGGGCGGCGCTCGCCACCTGGCGGAGCAGCGCCTCGACCTGGAAGCCTGCAGAGGCGCCCCGCATCGAGGTCTGCAACGAGGCCTTCGTCGTGCTCCGTCCCGACAGCGTGCAGACCAACATCAACTGGGTGGGTCCCGGCGTCCGCCAGGCCGATCCCGACTACTTCAACACCCTGCTCGCCAACCAGGTGCTGGGTGGCAACGCCGGCGCGCGGCTCTTCATGAACCTGCGTGAGTCCAAGAGCTACACCTACGGCGCCTACAGCCGCCTGTCGCAGATCTACGGCGGCGCCTGGTTCACCGCCTTCTCCAATGTGCGGGGCCCCGTCACGGAGGGCGCGCTCACCGAGTTCCGCAACGAGTTCGCCCGCATGGCGGAGGGCACCATCGAAGACAAGGAGCTCGCCGGCGCGGTCGACTACCTCGCAGGCATCTTCCCCATCCAGATTGAGGAGAACGGCCCGCTCGCCGACGTGGTGCTCCGGACGCTCGATCAGGGACTCGAGCTCGACTACCTCAAGAGCTACCGCGACCATGTGCGCGGCGTGACCCGCGCGCAGGCCGAAACCGCCGCGCGCAGGAACATGTCGGGGACTGCCCTGTCGCTCATCATGGTGGGCACCGAGGAGCAGACCGTCGCCAACGCCAAGGCGCAGAGCTCCAAGGTCAACATCTACGACCTCGATGGCAACAAGGTCCGCGAAGAGGCGGGCAACCTCGCCCGTCTCTGCACCGGTCGCTAGGCGAGCGCCGCGCGGACCGCAGCAACGGTCTTGCGCTCCGCTGCCGCTGCTTCCCGAAGCGCCTTCGCACATCCTGCGCCATCGCCCGACAGCAGCGCCGCTGATGCCGCTGCGGTCTGCGCGGCAGTGAGGCGCGCTGCGTCGAGGACGGGCGCGAGCGCTGCTGCGGAGGTCATCGGCTCTTCCTGCGCTGCGGCCGATGAGGCCCAGCCTGCGAGGTAGTCCACGGCCAGCGCGCGGGCCCAGGCGAGCTCTTCGACCCAAGCGGTGAAGAAGGAGGCGAAGGCGGGGTTTCCGGCCGGTCCTACCCCCCACTCCCGCTCGCAGGTTGCGGCGGCCACTTCGAGGGCCCGCGCGCCGGAGGCGACGAAGATCTCGAGGTGGTGAAAGAGCTCGTGCTTGGTGTTCAGGTGATCGGCGCTCCAGCCTAGCGCGACGCGACGGAAGTGGTCGGGCCGGTAGGTGAAGGGCCGCTCGGTGGGCCGAAGCGCAGAGAGCGCGAGGCGGAGGCAGTGCTCGTCGTCGGGGTCGAACGACTCCTCGGTGCAGGCCAGCGGCGCCAGCGAAAGTCGGAGGTCACCGAGGCCTACGACGACCCAGGTAAGCATGGTGAGCGGGTCGGTGAGCAGGAGCGGCCGACCGGCCGTGAGCTCGTGCCGGACGAGCTGTAGCAGCGGCTCGCGCTTGAGCCGGTCGTAGAGGCGGATGTCGCTGGCGGTGTGGGCCGAGAGCGCCTCGTGGACGCCGTAGTTTTCGAGCTCGAGGGTGTCTTCGAGCCACTCCACGCCGGGGAAGTCGTCGCGGTAGGCGTGGTTGTCGTCGGGCGAGAAGAAGTAGGCGCGGAAGGCGGTCGCAGAGATGCCCATCGCCTCTGCCAGGGGCAGCGGCTTGCCGAGCGCGGCACGGGCCAGGCAGAGCGCCTCGACCCAGCCGTGGAGGCCGTGGCGAGGTGTCTGGAGGGAGGTGGAGGCTGGCGCCCGCAGCAGGTGGAGAGCGTCTGCGGGCATCGCGACCTAGCGGTTGAGGAGGGCGGTCACGTCGCTGACGATGCCGGCGAAGTAGTCGAACCGGTTGGCCGCGGAGTTGGTCTCTTCGTAGTGCCCCGGCGCCTCGATGAGGTAGGGGAGGAAGGGGTCAACGATGAAGTCGTACGGGGGCGGCATGTAGCCAAGCTCGTCGTTTCCGAGACCGACAGCGACGATGTAGTCGCCGGGGATGGAATCGTAGAAGTAGCCCGTGGTGGGGGCGTTTGCGAGGTCGATGGGGGTTGGGATGTTCTCCTCGATGAGGCAGCCGAAGCGGGGCTCGATGCCGGCCGCGATGCGGGTCACCCGGTCATCCGAGCAGTTGACGTCGTTGGGGTCGCCGATGGTCGGGTTGTTGAACTGGTTGTTGGGGGTGTAGCCACCCGTCCAGGACTCGGAGAAGGTCTCGCCGGGGACGGTGGAGAAGGTGACGCCACCGATGCGGATCTGGGAGATCTTGGAGCCGACCTGCGGGAAGCGGGGCCCGAGGAAGCCATCCTGGAAGCGCCAGTTGTAGACCTCGCGGCGGAAGAGGTTGAGGCCGAAGACCGCGTTGTGGAAGAGGCGGTTGACGATGTCGGTGGTGAACTCGTGGCTGGCGAAGGAGAGGGTCTCGTCTGCGACGCGGGTGTAGCAGCCGAAGGTGTTGGCGCCTTCGCAGGGGGTCTGGAATGCGCCGAGGACGGAGACGGCGAGCCGCTGCCCAAGGGCCTGGGCCCGGGTGAAGTTCTGGCCTGACTGCTGCGAGCCGTCGAGCGCCTTCACCGGCATGCTGCCGCCGGGGGTGAGCAGGCCGCCGCAGGAGCCGGTGATGTAGACGGCGACGCCGCCAAGCCCCTGCAGGCCGGGGAAGACCTCCGCGCCGGAGCCGTCGGAGGCCGGCGCGAGGCCATCCTCGACGCCCTTGCGGAGGAAGTTGGGGAAGTCGGAGGTGATGAAGACATTCTCCGACCAGAGGACCTCGGGGTGGCTGTGCCAGTTGACGTAGGTGCCGAGCGTGTTGGCGGGGTCCTGCACATCCTGGCCGTCGCGCACGAAGCGAACGCCGGTGATGAGGTTGTTGGCGATGAAGGGGGAGCGGCTGTCACGCAGGGCCGTCTCAATGGGGTCGGTGTTGACCTTCATGGCGTAGACGTCGACGGGCTCGAGGTTGCGGGCGGCGTCGCCGATCATGGCGGCGATGTCGGTGTAGACATCTTCCATCCAGACATCGACCACACCGGATTGGTCGGGCAGGTCGGAGCCGAGGACGCCGGGCCCCCACTGGCCCATGGTGTCGGGCGCCTCGTGGGTGTGGGTGGCGGAGATGACGATGTCGTCGATGCCGAGCGCGGGGTCGAGGCGGGCCTTGATGCGCCGGATGTCGCTGAAGAAGAAGCCGACGGAGTCGACGGTGAGGAAGGCGATGCGGCTCTCACCCTGCTCGATGACGGAGCCGCGTGCCCAGATGTTGTCGTGGGCAATGGGGCTCACGCAGCATTCGGGACCGGTGCAGCTGTCGCCAAGGAGGCGGTCGGGGCAGACGCCGGCGGGGCGCGAGAAGGAGAAGCCGGCGAGCCACGCGCCTTCCATGAAGCCGTTGCCCTCGGTGCCGTCGGCGTCGGGGCCGGTGTAGGTGCCGTAGGACTTGCAGTCGGCATACTCCGGCGTGGCCGGGCAGATCATGTCGCGGCCACAGTCGCAGAAGGTGGAGGGGTCGGTCACGTCGCCTGAGAAGGTGATGGGGTTTCCATCTGCATTGAAGTTCTCGCCGCCATTGGCGCGGGGGAGCTCAAAGCCCCGCGGCGTAATGGGGATGGCGCGGAAGGCGGCCTTGAGGGTTGCGTCGGGGCGCTCGGCGCAGGAGGGACTGCCGGGGCAGACCAGGTCGGGGATGGCGTTGCGGATGCAGAGGCCGCCGGTCTCGGGGGTGTCTGTGCCTTCGAAGGTGCAGGTCTCTTCGTCGCGGCAGTCGGCCTGCGAGTAGCAGATGCGGGTGTAGATGGAGCGGCACTGTCCGCGGAGGGGGCGCTCGAACGGGTCGCAGTTGAGGCCGACATCGAGGTCGGTGGTGTCTTCGGTTCCGGTGTCGGCAGAGCCCGCGGTGTCTTCGGTTCCGGTGTCGGAAGAGCCCGCGGTGTCTTCGGCGCCGGTATCTGCCGAGCCGCTCGTATCGGTGGTTCCCGTATCGGTTGTGGCCTTCTTGTCATCGTCGCCGCAGGCGGCGAGCGAGAGGAGAAGCAGCGAAGCAGCGAGGAGTTTCTTGGTCATGAGTTGCAGGCCCGGTCGAGGGACAAAGAAAGAGGATCACGCGGAGAGCGCGGGTAGCACAGCCGTTTGGCAGGTAACAGAAAAACGGCGTTTCGGTGTCAGCTTCGGCGGCCGAGCAGGCCGCGGATGGCCTCCTGCAGGTCTGCCGGGAAGATGAGGGTCTTGGTGTTGTTCGAGGCGGCGAGCTGCGCCATGGCCGCGATGTACTTCTCGCCGAGCAGGAAGGAGGTGGCGGTCGGGTCGGTGGGGATGGACTGCGCGACGACGCGGATGGCCTCCGCGGAGGCCTCGGCGAGCGCAATCTGGGCCTGCGCGTCGCGCCTCGAGGCCTCGAGCCTAGCCTCGGCCTCGAGGATGCGGGACTGCTTCTCGCCCTCGGCGCGGGTGACGGCCGCCTTGCGCTCGCGCTCTGCCGAGGCCTGCAGCTCCATCGCGCGCTGCATGGAGTCGGAGGGCCGGATGTCCTGGATCTCGACGGTCTTGATGGTCAGCCCCCAATCGAGGACGTCGTCGGAGATGGTGTCACGGAGCCGGAGCTTGATCATGTCGCGGGATGAGAGGGCCTGGTCGAGGTCCATCTCGCCGACGATGGAGCGGAGGGTGGTCATGATGAGGTTGCGCACCGCCTCGCTGTAGTTGGTGACGCCGTAGGAGGCCTTCACCGGGTCGGTGATCTTGATGAAGGCGATGGCGTTGCAGAGGATGACCGCGTTGTCGCGGGTGATGACCTCCTGCTGCTGCACATCGAGGATGATGTCCTTGGTG
>CAIWGR010000409.1 GCA_903912275.1 uncultured delta proteobacterium | reverse complement strand
CCCCGAACCGAGCCGTGCGGTGAGTTTGATGACCGCCTCTTTCGCCGCGGCCTGCAACTCGGGCGCGTTCCACCAGCGCCCCTTCGCGGCATCCTTGATCGCCTCGATGGCTGCGTGCGTGCGTGCATGTTCAGCAAGCATGTCGACGGCAAGTTTGCGGCTCACATCGAGGGACTGGTTCTCCAAGAATCCGTGCGTGGCGGCGAGCTCGATGCAGAAGGCCTCGGCCTGCTCAGGCGCAATGGTGAAGAGCGTGGTGACCAGTGCGTGGCGGTCGACGAGCGGCATGTCGTGGAAGGAGAGGCCGTTCACCTTCTCCATCACCGTCGAGGCCAGGCCGAAGAGCTTCGCCTTGCGGGCGATCTCGTGAGCACGCGCCCGCACCCGCGGGTCACGATCATCGAGGAGGGGTCGGAGCTCCTCGGTGACCTCCTGCGGCAGGAGTCTCGCGCGCACATCCATTGCCTCCAGCCGCACATGCGGCGCGCCATTCGCGTAGGCCGCGAGCAGCGCGTTCAGCGAGGCACGGGTCGGACGCATGGCAAGCACGCGGACAAGCCCGACGCCCAGCGCAGGAAAGACATCCGGCAGGATGGCCGCGATCGCAGATTCTCGGCCTTCCGAGAAGCGCGAGATGTGATGCAGCAGCATGTCGAGCGCGTCGGGGAGCCCGCACCGCTTCACGGCCTCGAGGACCTCGTCGAAGCAGCCGTCGTCGGCCTGCTCCAGCAGGGCGTGCAGCGACTCGAGCATGAGCCGGATGGGGACGCGGATCTCGGGATCCGGGTCGGAGCTCACACCGCGCAGCACCGCCGAAAGGATCGTTGGTTCGAGGAATCGCGTCAGCAGCGGAGGGGCGGTCTGGCCGTCGGGATCATGTCGGAGCAGCGAACTGTGGAGTCGCAAAATGCGGCGCCATGCCTTCTGGCGCGCCCAGTCTTCGAGCAGGTTGTCGAGGTGGCCGATGACGCTCGCTTCGTCGTTGTGTCGCTTGGCGTCGACAAAGACGGAGAGCAGTGTCCGGCCAAGGTGGTGCTCGAGGGCCTCGCCGATCTCAACCGTGGCGTCGAAGAGTTCGTCACGCAGCAGTGCCAGCGTCTCTTCGGGGATCGCGACAGCTGCCGGCCGGCTGCTGATATCGAAGTCTGTCGCGCCGAGGCGACGCGCCGGCGCAGCCTGGTCCTGCTTTGCGCCCAGCTTGCGCATCCGGGTCTGAATGCTCTCGCGGAGCGTGGCGAGCGCTTCGGTCTGCATCTCCGACAGCTCGCGATCGAGCACCTCGAACTCCTTGAGGTCCTGCAGAATGACGGCGCTGACCAGCTTCGCCCGCGCGTGCGGCAGCTCCAGATTCCAGAAGGCGGTGGCGAGGTCATCCTCGTCTGCGAGCTCGATCTCGGGATTGATGTAGAGCCAGGTGAGCCAGCTCCGTAGCTCCTCTTCGTCGATGCCCGGGTGCAGGCTGAGCTCTCGAAACCCGGCGTCGAAGAGGTTGTAGGGCACCGCGTCGTGGGGCGGAGCGGGCTCCCAGACCGAGTCGCCGTTGAACTCAAACGAGTAGGGTCGCACCTGCCAGTGAACGCCGTCCGCGTCGTCACCCACGATGGCCCGAAGCGACTTGAGCAGCCCTGCAACGCGGCTCTCCGTCTCTGCATGTGCCCAGCCGTGCCGGTGCATCGAGTAGAGCGTGTGCTCCACCATCCGGAAGAGGTCGCGCAGGTTCGAGGCGGTCTCCCAGGCCTTCGCATCGATCGACTGGATATCGCGTTCTGCGGCAGCAAACTTCGCCCCGATCTCCGCCAGCGCGGCCTCCGCAGGATGGGGCTCGCCGACGACCACCGGCGCGCCCTCCGCTGCCAGAAAGTCGGCGAGCTGATCGCGCAGGATCGCGCAGCTCGGCTGTCGGCCAAGCGGCGACTCCGACAGACCTTGAAGCAGGATGTGCGAAAGGGTCGGGCCAGCAGCCAGTTCGAGTTGCTCGACCTCGATGCAGAGCTGCCAGCCCTCCTCTGTCCACACCTTCGGAGGATGGCCCGTGAGCAGCGAATAGAGCGTCGCTGCGAGGCCAAAGACATCGCTTCGCGGGTCGCCGGGGGTAGCGCAGAGCCCGACCAACTCAGGCGCCCGCCACGCGCTGGGAGCCGTGAGAATATCTGGCGAGTTCTGCTCCGCCTGCTCGTCTGCCACGAAGGCACCGGCGAAGCCTGTGACCCGGAGCCGGCCGGTGTTTGTGATGACGATGCACTCCGGAGAGATGCCTCGGTGCAGGATGCGCCTGGCGTGCGCCTCGGCAAGGAAGTCTGCCACCATGCGGCCCATGTAGGCCACCGTGATGCCGGACAGCCCCGCGCTACCATCGGCGATGACCGCGGCGCCGTGTGCTCCGCGAATGAGCTCGACCACCACAAACGGGTCGCCCTCGCGGGTCACATCTTTGCGGAGATACTTGAGCGATGCGGGATGGGCGATCTGTTCCGAGATGGAGGCATCGCGGAAGAAGCGCCAGCGCATGCGCGGATCGCGTGCGTAGCGGCTATCGAGGACCTTCACCGCCACCTGCACCCCGCGACGGTCGGTGCCGAGATAGACTCGGGTGACGCTCCCCTCGCCGATGAGCGCGTCGAGTCGGTAGGTATCCAGTACCGTTCCGAGTCGAGGGTCGACCGCCGCCTCGCCACCCTCGGTGGGCTGCTCGCCGATGCCGAGCCTTTCCGGGGTCGTCTCCCTCATCAGCTGCCTCCTGCTGCACAAAGTAGCCTCCGCGTGACGAATGGGTCAACAAAGTCCCATCGCGGCTCCGCGCGGAGATCGATGGGGCGTCGTCCAGTTGACCCAGACGTGCAATTTTGCACCGCGGAGTTGGCACCTTTTCTCCGAGAGCCAGACTTGTAATGAAGGGCGAATCGGGCCCTTTGCGACGAACGGAGTCGCGAGAGCTTGGAACGATTTTTGGATGATGGACGCGGTCTGAGCATTGGGCTCGGGGCGCATGCGCGAGGCTGTAGATGAAGAAGTTTCTTGGGTTGTCGCTCCTGCTACTCACCGCCTGTTCGGGCACGGAAATCACGCGCGGCTCGGGCAGTCCCGTCCGCGACACCGGGAGCTCCGATAGCTCCGGTTCTGGCGACGCGTCAGAGGACACCACCGCCGATACCACCGCCGACACCACCGCCGACACCACCGCCGACACCACCGCCGACACCACCGCCGACACCGCGGTGGATACTACGCCCACGGATACCGGGACGGTTGTGCTTCCCGATGGGCCAGCCGGAACGCTCCCGACGATGGGTTCCGCGCCGCGCGGCTACTCCAGCT
>CAIWGR010000408.1 GCA_903912275.1 uncultured delta proteobacterium | reverse complement strand
CGATCCGAACTGCGCGGCTGCGGTCGCGCTCTCTGCCAAGTTGCCACCCGATGCGGCAGGCACGTCGGTGCTCACCGCGTTGCCTTCGCCGGTCGTTGCGCCTGATCCCGCGTTGGCGGCTCACTTGGTTGCAGCTCCTGTGGTCGCCGCGCCTGTGGTTGCAGCTCCTGTGGTCGCTGCTCCTGTGGTCGCTGCTCCTGTGGTCGTTGCTCCTGTGGTCGCTGCTCCTGTGGTCGCAGCACCTGTGATCGCTGCGCCTGTGGTTGCAGCACCTGTGGTTGCAGCACCTGTGGTTGCAGCACCTTCGTTCGGTGGGCCAGCCGCTGTTGCCGGTCCGCTGGACGCGGCTCGCTTCTTCCCGCTTGGCTGGGATGGGCTCGCGGTCTACATCGACGACCTCCGGGAGATTGCCTACGGCAGCGCGGAGGGCGCGACGCGTCTCGGGGCGCGCATCCTTGATTTGCTGGCGCGTGATGGTGCAAGCGATGATGTGCTTGCGCGAGAGGCGTGGGACCTTCTCGGTCTCGCGGACGACAAGTTCGCGCTCGCGCGGCAGCTTCTGGCTGCTCTCTACTGCCGCCGGAACGTGTGGACAGAGCTGGAGATGCAGCTTGCAGATGCTGATGGGTCAGAGCCGGATGGCGGTTGGGCAGGCGCACTCTATGTGGTACGCTTCAACGCGCTTGGCGACCGCGCCGGCGCGGCAGAGATCGCCGGCCGCGCGGGTGCTGCGGCACAGCGCGACGCGGAGGTCATCGACGCGGTCGTGAAGGGCAACTGGCGCAAGGCGCAGACGACCTTCATGGAGCGGCTGGCCGGATTCGGTGCCGCTGCGGAGGCCGAGTCCTACCGCGAACTCGCCTACCTCGCGCTCGGTTTTCATGCCGAAGACAAGGTGGCCGACTCGCTCCGTCGCGTGCTGAAGGCCAACAAGGCGGATGCGAGCGCGCGTGAACTGGCGAAGGCTGTCTACCGTCGCAGTGAGAAGTGGCAGCCGCTGGCAGAGCTGCTGAAGCAGCATGCAGACGAGGCGCAGCGGGAGTCGTCTTGGCGGAGTTCGATGCTGCGTGAGCTGCTTCGGATTTACCGCGATGAACTCAAGCAGGACATGCTGGTCGTAACGACCTACCAGGCACTGGCGCAGCTGCACCCCACCGACCTGGCGCTGCTCGACGAGCTTGGCGGCCGGTTGGAGTCGCTGGGCCGCTGGCCCGACCTCATCGATGTGAGGCGCAAGCGGATTGCGGCGCTGGACAGTGACAGCGATCGCATCGCGGCGATGCGGGAGCTCGCGCAGCTCTATCTCGTCCGGTTCTCGAACCAGGCCGAAGCGATCAAGCTGTTTGAGCAGATCCGCGAGTTGGATGACGCGGACGATGGGGCTGTTGCCTCCCTCGAAGACCTCTACGACAAGCGTCGGGAGTGGGAAAAGCTGATCGCGATCAAGCGGATGCTCGCTGAGCGGGCCTTCGGAAACGACGAGCGGATCAAGTACCTCCGCGATGCGGCCGATGTGGCTGCGACCAAGGCGCGCAAGCCGGAAAAGGCGGTCGCGCTCTGGGGCGAGGTGCTTGATTGTGACGCCAATGACCTGCAGGCGCTTTCGGCGCTGGAGCAGGGCTATGAGCGTGAGAAGAACTTCGCGCGTCTGGCGGAGATCGTGGAGCGGAAGGCTGCTGCCACGTCGGATGCTGCTCCGAAGGCGCTCGCGCTGCTCAAACTGGCACAGCTTCTGGGTGATCGTCTGGGTCAGACCGAGCGTGCGCTGGAGGTCTACGAGGAGCTCCTGACGGTAGAGCCTACGAACGCCCGTGCACGCGAGGCGATCCGAAAGGGGGCCATCGAACTTCAGCAGTGGGAGCGGCTCGAGCTGCTCTATGCACGGGATGAGAACTGGTCGGAGTATGCGCGCCAGTTGGAGGGGCTTGTTGGCACGGTCAAGCAGGCCGAGGTCAAGGTCGAGCTGTCGTTCAAGCTGTGGGAGGTCCTCTCCGAGCGGTTGAACCAGGTGGATCGCGGGTCCAAGGCGCTCGAGCGCGTCCTGACGGTCGACAACGCCAACGAGCGCGCTGCGGAGCTTCTGGCGCCCATCTATGAAGGCCGCGGTGATCAGCCAGGGCTGGCGCGTGTGAGCGAAGTGCTCCTGCGTCATGCCACGGACGAGACGGCGCAGCGAGACCTGCTCATCAAGCTGGGCCTGATCGCTCGGAAGATGAACGATGCGGCGAAGGCCTACAACTGGCTGTCGCGCGCGGTTGTCACGGGCGAGTTGGTCGTGTCCGTGCTCGACGATTTGGACGCGTCGTCGAAGGCGAGCCGGAACGATCGGTCGTTGGCTGAGGTCTACGGCAAGGCGCTCGGCAACCTGTACGACACGCGGAGCGAAGCGTGGCTCTCTGTGGCGATGCGCCGTGCCAAGCTGCTCGACCTAAGCCTGTCGGACGCGCCTGCCGCGCTGACGGTCTACGAGGAGGTGCTGGCGTCGTGGCCCGAACAGGCCGACGCGCTGGAGCGGCAGGAGGTGCTGCTCACCCGACTCGCACGCTGGGATGACCTGCTCAGTGTACTGGAAGACAAGGCTGCGGTTGCACAGGGCGAAACCCGCGTTGTGCTGTTGCGGCGGATTGCGTCGCTGCAGGACGAGCAGCGCAAGGACGAGGCTGCGGCGATCGATGCCTATCGCGCGTTGCGTGATGCGGTCCCGACCGACCTGCCTGCGCTGCAGGCCCTTCGTCGGCTCTACCGCGCCTCCAACGATGGCGTGGAGCTTGCTACGGTACTCAGCGACCTTGTCGGCCTGTCGACGGGTGCTGCATCGGTAGACCTGCGCCTTGAGTTGGCGGCAGTCTATCTGGACCTCTTGGAGGATGCGGCATCGGCGATGGAGGTGGTCTCCGGCCTTGCCGTTGACGCCCCGAAGCACCCGAAGGTGAAGGGGTTGCTGGAGCGTTTGGTGGAGTTCGATGGACAGCGGGTGCAGGCTGCGCTGCTGCTCGAACCCATCTACACGTCGGAGAGCAGCTGGAAGTTGCTGGTCGGCGTGCTCGAGATTCAGCTCGACGCGGCCGAGGCGCTCGCGACCCGCAAGCAGTTGCTGGAGCGGATTGGCCAGCTGCAGTTGGAGCGGCTGAACGACGCTGCAGGAGCGTGGAAGTCGTACGAGGCGCTGCTTCGCGCGGAGCCCCGCTCCACGCTGGCGCAGACGCGGCTGGAGACAATGGCCAAGGCCAAGGAGCTCTGGAAGCAGTATGTGGCGCTCCTTGAGTCCGTCGTGGACGACGAGGGGCTGGCCGGTACGGATGCCGAGCGCGCCGTTGAACTGTTTGAGCGCGCTGCGCAGATTTGCGACAAGACCCTTGGCCAGCATGAGGAGGCGGTGCGTCTGCTTCGCCGGGTGCTCGAGGTTGATGGTCGCCGCGAGTCGACCATGGTGCAGCTTGAGGCGCTTCTGGTCCGTCTGAAGGACTGGGAGGCGAATCTGGAGGTCATCGAACTCCGCCTCGCGCTCCACACCGACGGTTCGCAGCGGAAGGGGCTGCTGGTTCGCGCTGCTGGCCTGTGGGAGGAGATGCTCGACGCCGCGGAGCGTGCGATTGAGGTCTGGCAGCGGCTGGCTGATGAGCAGTCGGGCGATCGTGACGCCCTGTCCAACCTGGACCGGCTGTTCGGTCAAACCGGCGACCACGCACAGCAGGCCTCCGTGCTTGAGCGGAGAATCGCGCTTGCGACGGGCGCGGAGCGCACGGCCTTTGTTGCGCGGCTGGCAGCGCTTCAGGTGGAGCAGATCGGCGACATCGCGCAGGGGCTGTTGCTCTGGGCTGAGGTGCTGAATGCCGAGCCGGGTCATGTTGCCGCGCGCAGCGCTGTCTGGGCGTTGCTATCCGACGATGACTATGCGCAGGCTGCGTCAGACCTGCTTCAGCCGCTTCTGGAGAAGGAGAAGAGCTGGGAGAAGGTTGTTTCGATTGTCGAGGCTCGGCTGCGGATTGCGGCCACCCCGGACGAGCGCCGCGGCCATGTGCTGCGCCTTACGCAACTGCATGCGTCGCAGCTCAAGCGGACCGATGTGGCCTACGGGGTTGCCCGTGCTCACCTGGGCGAGTTCCTGAGCGATGGCGAAGTGGTGGCAACGGCGGAGCAGCTGGCTGGTTCTGCCGGCAAGATGGCGGACTTCGTCGGCGTGCTCGTATCGCTGTCGCGCGACGAGAGCGATGAACTGCTCGGCACAACGATGCTGGCACGGGCCGCGCGTCTGAGCGAGGTATCGCTGTCGGATGTCGCTGGCGCAGTATCGCTCTGGAACGAGGTCTTGGAGCGGGATGATCAGAACGATGAGGCGCTGCTCGCGCTCGTTCGGCTCTACAACCAGACGCGCGCGTGGGAGGGGCTCGTTGGCGCGCTGCTTCGTCGTGCTGAGCTGCCTTCGAGCATGTCGGAGCCGTCGGTCCGCCGGGGACTGCTGCTTCAATCGGCAGCCCTCTACGAAGATAGCCTGGAGCTGCCTGCCAAGGCGATCGACACCTACCTCAGCGTGTTGGAGATGGATCCGCTCGACCGGGACGCCGTTGAGGCACTCGAGCGGCTCTTCACCCGCGCGGAGCGCTGGGAAGAGTTGGTTGAGAACTATGGTCGCAAACTCGAATTTGTGACCGACCTCCGCGCGCGGCGAGAGATTCTGTTCACGCTCGGCGCAGTCTTCGAGAAGGAGCTCGACGACAAGGAGCGGGCGATCGAGGCCTTCGGTCGTGCCTTGGCTGCCGATGCAGGCGATCTCGGGGCTGTGGAGGCGCTCGACCGTCTCTACGCGGTGACCGAGAACTGGTTCGAACTCCAGGGCATCCTCGAGCTCGAGGCCACGCTGGTG
>CAIWGR010000407.1 GCA_903912275.1 uncultured delta proteobacterium | reverse complement strand
CTTGGCGTCGTCCGACAGGAGAAAGTCTGACCATGGTCTGGACCTACCGAACCGCCGTCTCGATTGCGCTGATCGCATTGCTCTTCGGCATCAACTGGGCGCTCGATGCCTATGTGATCGACTACATCGTCCGCATCATCATGCAGTGCGGAATCAACGCCATCCTCGCCGTCGGCCTCAACCTCATCAACGGCACCACCGGTCAGTTCTCGCTCGGCCACGCCGGCTTCATGGCGGTCGGCGCCTACGCCACTGCCTTCGCCGTCATCCACCTTGAGTCCTGGCTCGGATTCAACGACAGCAACCTCCCCGCCCCATGGATGCAGGGGCTCCTCCTCAGCGCCGGACTCCTCGTCGGAGCCCTCTTTGCCGGACTCGCAGGTCTCCTCGTCGGAGCACCAAGCCTCCGACTCCGCGGAGACTACCTCGCCATCGTCACCCTCGGATTCGCCGAGATCATCCGCCTCCTCTTCACCAATACCGAAGCCCTTGGCGGTGCTACCGGCTACTCCGGCGGGCGCCCGCTTGGCCTGCCAAACTACACCAACTTCTTCTGGGTCTTCCTCTGGGCCATCCTGCTCATCACCCTCATCGGAAACTTCACCTTCTCCTCCTACGGTCGCGCACTCCGCGCCATCCGTGAAGATGAGATCGCGACCGAGGCCCTGGGCATGAACACAACCCGCCTCAAGGTCCTCGCCTCGGTCATCAGCGCCGCGGCCGTTGGCGTTGCGGGTGGGCTATACGCCCACCTGAACAACGTGATTCGGCCCGACGACTTCAAGATGGACCGCTCCGTCGCCATGATCGTCATGATCCTCGTCGGCGGCCTCGGAAGCGTCTCCGGCGCCATCATCGGCGCCATCTTTGTCGGGGTCACCCTCGAGGCCATGCGCGACATCCAGCAGTATCGGCTCCTCGCCTACTCCCTGCTCCTCATCGGCCTCATGATTGCCCGCCCTCAAGGCCTCCTCGGCAGCCGCGAACTCCGGCTCCCCGCCTTCCTCCGGCGCAAGCGTGGAGGTGCCGCATGACAACCCCCGCCCTCAAGCTCGACAACGTCGCCAAAATCTTCGGCGGCCTCCGCGCCATCGACGGCGTCTCCTTCGAGGTTGCGCCCCGCCAGATCTTCGGACTCATCGGCCCCAACGGCGCCGGCAAGACCACCGCCTTCAACTGCATCTCCGGCGTCTACACACCCGAGCAGGGGACCATCTCCTTCTTCGGACAGTCCATCGCAGGGCGACCGCCCTCCGAAATCGCTGCGCTCGGCATCGCGCGGACCTTCCAGAACATCCGACTCTTCGGCGACATGACCGTGCTCGAGAATGTCATGGTCGCAGGCCACGCCACCATCGGCTTCGGCCCGCTCGCCGCCATGTTCCGGCTTCGAAAGCAGGCCGAAGAGCAGGAGCGCCTCGCCGCCCGCGCACACGAACTTCTCCGCATCTTCGAGCTCGACGCACTCGCCGGCGAGTTCTCCAAGTCGCTCCCCTACGGCTCGCAGCGCAAACTCGAGATCGCGCGCGCCCTCATGCTCAACCCCAAGCTGCTCCTCCTGGACGAGCCCGCTGCAGGCATGAACTCGCGCGAAGCCGACTCCCTCAAGAACCAGATCCGCTGGCTCCGCGACACCTTCGACCTCACCATCGTGCTCGTCGAGCACAACATGCAGGTTGTCATGAATGTCTGCGAGCAGGTCCACTGCGTCGACCACGGCCAGACCATCGCCAGCGGCGAGCCGCTCCATGTCCAGAACCACCCCGCCGTCCGAACCGCCTACCTCGGCGCAGACGTCGACGAATCCACGCTGAGGCAGTCATGACAGACGCCCTCCGCGTCACAGACCTCAAGGTCAACTACGGCGGCATCCAGGCCGTCAAAGGCATCTCGCTCTCCGTCGGACAGGGCGAGATCGTCGCCCTCATCGGCGCCAACGGCGCGGGCAAAACCTCTACGCTCAAGGCCATCGTCCGGCTCATCGCAAGCCAGGGCCAGATCGACTTCTTCGGCGCACCGGTCGGCAACCGCGCAACACACCAGATCGCTGCCCTCGGCGTCTCGCTCGTCCCCGAAGGACGCGCCATCTTCGGCAACATGTCGGTCCGCGAAAACCTCGAGATGGGCGCCTTCCTCCACCGCGACGCCGCAGAGCGAAAGCACCACATGGAGCGCGTCTTCGCCCTCTTCCCCCGCCTCGCCGAGCGCCTCAAGCAGGACGGCAGCACCCTCTCCGGCGGAGAGCAGCAGATGCTCGCCATCGGGCGCGCCATGATGTCGCAGCCCAAGCTCCTCCTCCTCGATGAACCCAGCCTCGGCCTCGCTCCCAAGCTCGTCGGAGAGATCTTTGCCGCCATCCGCACCATCGCGGCCGACGGCCTCAGCATCCTCCTCGTGGAACAGAACACCCGGCTCGCGCTCAAGACTGCAGGCCGCGCCTACGTCCTCGTCACAGGCGAAGTGGCACTCTCCGGCGACGCCGGCGCACTTCGAGACGACCCGCGCGTCCAGAGCGCCTACCTCGGCGGCGACCCCGCGCGCTCGAATGACTGAGCAGGGCGACGCTCCGCAGCCAGCACGCACGCCGAGCACCTCGCCCATCATGGCCGTCGATGTGGGCACCGTCCGCATCGGACTCGCAAAGAGCGACCCCTCCGGCCGCATCGCGCTCCCCATCGCCACCATCGCCGCAAAGCCCCGCGAAGCCGCGCTCCAGACCATCCTCACCTACGCGCGCGAGCTCCGCCCCTCGCAGGTCATCGTCGGCCTGCCGCTCACCCTCGACGGCGACGAGGCCACCGCCTCCATGCGCTCACGGCGATTCGCAGCGCAGCTCCAGAAGCTCATCCCCTGCCGCGTCGCCATGATCGATGAACGGCTCACCACCGTCGTCGCAGAGGCCGCACTCCGCGACGCCGACGTCTCCCGCAGCAAGCGCAAACAGGTCATTGACCAGGCGGCCGCCACCATCCTCCTGCAGACCTTCCTCGACCACCGGGCTGGAAGATGAGCGCCCGCGCCTCCCGACCCCGCGGCGGCTGCTTCGGGCGGCTCCTGCTGCTCCTCCTCTTCGCCCTGCTCATCGCCGGTGCGGCCCTCTTCCTCCGCTACCAGAGCTTCCAGCAGGCGCCTGCAACGCCCGACGGCGACCCCATCACCTTCACTGTCGATGCAGGCGCCACACCCGCCTCCGTCATCAGCAAGCTCTCTGCGGAGGGCAGGCTCCGCCACAGCGACTTCTGGCCCCTCCTGATTCGAGAGCACCAGACCACCCGCTGCATCAAGCGCGGCGAACACACCCTCGCTTCCAACGCCTCTTCCCTCGACTTCCTCCGCCTGCTCTGCACCAACGGCGCCAGCAAGGGCGACACCTTCACCGTCCCCGAGGGCTGGACCCGCTTTCACCTCGCCCGCGCCATGGAACAGGCCCATCTGGGCAGCCGAACCGACCTCGTCCGGGCAACGGGCAACGACGGTGACACAGCCCTCCGCACCTTCGACGGCGCGCTGCGCGACTCCACCGAAGGCCTCCTCTTCCCCGACACCTACGCCATCAGTCTCGACCAACCACGCAAGACGCTGATCACCCGCATGCGCCGGCGGTTCGACGACGTCTGGGCCGAAGAGGCCACGCCCGACCGGCTCGCCGATCTCAAGGAGCGCTACGGCCTCTCGCCCTACGAGATCGTCATCCTCGCCAGCCTCGTGGAGCGCGAGGCCATCGTCGCAGACGAGCGACCGCGCATCGCCCAGGTCTTCTACAACCGCATCAAGACCCACATGCGCATCCAGTCCGACCCCACCTGCACCTATGGCCCAACCACCTTCGACAAGCAGCCCACCGCCGCCATGTGCCGCGACAAGGAGAGCCGCTTCTCCACCTACCTGCTCCCCGGCCTGCCGCCGACCCCCATCGCAGCCATCGGAAGAAGCAGCCTCCGTGCCGCCCTCAACCCCTCCGGCGAATCCGACATCTTCTACTTTGTCGCCATCGCAGACGGCTCGAACCGCCACCGCTTCGCAGCCACCCTCGACGAACACAACCGCAACGTCCGCGACTACATCGACAGGAGCAGACCGCCATGAGCAGACGCCTCCCCGCCTCGTCCATCCGCCTCCTCCTCGCGAGCGCGACACTCTGGCTGCAGGCCTGCGCGGGCGCGCAGTCCCCCTCCGACACCTTCCAGCGCGACCTCGACGCCTACCACGCCCACCTCCGCTGGGGCCGCTTTGACGAGGCCGCCAACTACCTCGCCGAAGATGAGCGCGAGGAGTTCCTCGGCGAGCTCGAACAGCGGGGCGAGGGCTACCAGATCACCGACTTCGAGGTGAAGTCGGTCACCGTCACCGAGCCCAACAAAGAGGCCCAGGTCGTCGTCTGGATCCAGTCCTACCGGCTGCCCAGCACCACGATGCGGGCCGAAACCACCGTCGAAACCTGGACCTGGAATGACCAGTTCCACACCTGGCAGATTACCGACCTCGAGAAGCGCTGATCGCTACCAGATGCCCTCTTTCTCGCTCGCCTGAAGCAGCTCCGCCTGGTGCGCCGCATTCATGGCGTCGATGAGCTCCTGAACCTCGCCCATCATCACCCGATCCAGCTTGTAGAGCGTGAGGCCGATGCGGTGGTCGGTGAGCCGGTTCTGCGGAAAGTTGTAGGTCCGGATCCGCTCCGACCGGTCGCCCGTGCCCACCTGACTCTTGCGCGCATCGGCGCGCTCCGCCGCCGCCTTCTGACGCTCCGCATCGAGGATGCGGCTCTTGAGAATCTTCATCGCCCGATCGCGGTTCTTGAGCTGCGAACGCTCATCCTGACAGGCCACAACAGTCCCGGTCGGAAGGTGGGTGATGCGTACCGCGGAGTCGGTCCGATTGACGTGCTGACCACCGGCACCCGAGGCGCGGTAGGTGTCGATCTTGAGGTCATTCGCATCGATGTGGACCTCCACATCTTCGGCCTCGGGCAGGATTGCCACCGTGGCCGTTGAGGTGTGGATGCGCCCCTGCGCCTCTGTGGCGGGGACGCGCTGCACCCGGTGCACGCCGCTCTCCCACTTGAGCCCCGAGTAGACCGCGTCGCCCGTGATGGTCGCCGTCACCTCTTTGAAGCCCCCCATGGTGCCCTCGCTCACCGAGGCGATCTCAAACTTCCAGCCGCGCAGCGCCGCATACCGCTGGTACATCTCGAGCAGGTTCCCCGAGAAGATGGACGACTCGTCGCCACCCGCACCGGCCCGGATCTCGATGATGACATCCTTGGCATCCAGCGGGTCCGAAGGCAGCATCGCCAGCTTCAGCGCATGCTCTGCCTCGGGAATCGCAGCCTCCGCCTCTTCGAGGTCCATCTTCGCCAGTTCGCGCAGCTCCGCATCGCCTTCGCGCAGCAGCTCGCGACTCTCCTCGCGGCGGCGGTTCAGCGCCACCCAGCGGCGGTAGCCCTCCACCACAGGACGCATCGAGGCCAGCTCCCGGTTGAGCTTCGTGAAGGCCGCATGGTCGCCTGCAACCGCAGGGTCACCCATCCGCTCTTCGAGCTCAACATACCGTCCTTCAACGCTCGCAAGCCTTCCAAACATCGCTCATCCTCCAAACCTACGCGAAAGGCTGCTACGCCAGTCCCGCCGACCGCGCCAGCTGCCCCTCTCGAGGGGTCCCTTCCGTACCAAGTGCAGGGGCGACCGCGCAAGTTCGCAGCCCACCTTCCCGCCTCCAAAACGCACGAACGCCGCAGGATTTCCCCGCGGCGGTCAGCTTCCATCGACCCAACAGTGCAGGTCTCTGGTTTACCGGCTCGAACATCATCGACCGCGACTGGCCGGCTACCGTCAGGCAACCCGCCACGCAGCCAACTGCATCAACCGCGGTTGTAACGGCGGTTGAAACGCTCCACGCGACCAGCCGTGTCGAGCATACGCGTCTGACCGGTCCAGAAGGGGTGCGTGTAGGAGCTGATGGCCGTCTCGATGACGTAGTGCGTGACGCCTTCAATCTCGCGCGTCTTGCCCGACTTCACAGTCGACTTCGAGATGACTTCGTGCTCGCCGTCCACAAAGACAACGGGATAGTAGTTCGGATGAATCTTTTCTTTCATGATCGTCCTCGGAGGGTACGAGGGAACCGGTTGCCCGGTTCGGAAGGGGGCGGCGATCTAGGCCATTTGACCGGCCCCGTCAAGGTGACGGGGCAGCCTGCTTTGACTCATCCGATCTCACCGGCGAGCAGACCGCTGAACACCGAGGCGCTGCCACGCGCCACAGCCTCTGCCAGACCGCGGTAGAGCAGCCGCCGCGACGCCGGCAGGTGGCCCGCATAGACCGCGTGATACTCCGCAACGGGCTCGCCGCCGCGGCGCCGCTTAAAGTCATCCGCACCCGAGCTGTAGTTCAGGAGCAGCTTCTCACGCTTCACCTCCTCCAGCAGCCCCGAGACCAGCCGACGGTAGAGCGCATCCTCTGCAGGCGCCCCCACCTCATATCCGACGAAGGGTACGGTCCAGAGCCCGCCAAAGGAAAAGATCCCGATCGCGGCAACCAGTGCACCCGAGCCATCGCGCAGCCCGCGGAAGGAGAGCATCCCCTCCTCCACCGCGCGTGACAGGAAGGGGGCCAGGTAGCGCGTGTTCAGCCGCGAATGCTTGTCCACGTAGACCTGCCGATAGAGCCGCGCCAACGCCTCCCCATCGGCCGCCGAAAAGCCCGCGCCACCGACCGCCTCGAACCGACCGTCGCTCAGCATCCGACGATCACGCTTCGTCGTGTTCCGCGACGCAAAGCCACCCGCCACACCATCGAAGTAGTAGACCACCCGGCTCGGCAGCAGCAGATAGCCCTCCGCCTCCAGTGCCGCGATCGCCGCGCCGTGGGTCCGACGGTCGAGCGACCGAACCAGCAGCGCATGCTTTGGATAGGCCGCGCTCAATGCTGCGGTGGCGCACTTCACATGCTCCGCAAGGTCGGGCCGATGGTGGTTGGTCGAGAGCAGAAAGTCGCTCCACTGCACCACCCGATCGACAGAGGCCAGCCGGGCCAGCGCCGCCGCACCCTGCAGCGCGACCCGTGCCACCTGACGCTCCCGCTCGCTCGCAAGGAAGTGCAGCTCCTCCTGCGGGTAGAGGAGATACTGCGTCCGCAGCGACGAGGCGAAGGAGGCATCGCTCTCCGGCGACAGCGCTGTGAAGGGAATGACCACCTCACCCTGCCGCAGCAGCCCCGAGCTCCCGCCAAGGTTCTCGGCGACCGAGCCTGCGCCCTGCCCCAGCACCCGACGCCAGTAGGCCGCCGCGCCACCGCCCAGTTGCTCCGCAGCAGCCACCGCTGCCGGGCCGCGCAATACCTCCATCGGAACCCCTGAGGTTCGGGTCACTTGCTCATCCTACCTACATGGAAGCTCGCGTAGGTACCAACCCGATCCAGCGTGTGCAGCCGCTGCGCAAGCGCGTCGTCCCAGACCACCGAGCTGCCCACCGACTTGGGCAGGTGGCCTCGTCCGCGGTTGGCGCTCCGCAGCAGCACCGAGCCGCCCGAACGGCCCGACCGGAGGATCTCCGACCACTCCGTAGCCAGCGCCTCCTGCGCATGCGCCGCCATCCAGTCCTGGTGATCCAGCATCACAAAGTGGGAGACCGATGCCTCCGGCTGCTCCTCCAGCACCGAGGTGACCGTGCCGGTCCGGATGCTCAGCCGATCGGTCAGTGTCCGGAGCCGCTCCGCCTGCTCCGGCTTGAGGTACTCGGGGCAGCAGCCCATGCTGTACTGGCCGCGGATATATCCCCGCCAGAAGTAGTTGTCGGCGATGGGCCGGAAGGCCAGCACCTCCCGCACCGACTCCCGGATGAAGCCCATGAAGCCACCCGCATGCGACGCCTCCACCAGGCTCCGCTGCGACTCGGGGACACCCAGCAGCGAGCTGAAGAGATCGCTCCGGCTCGCGCGCCCCACGAGCCCCGTCCAGAGCCGCTCCTCGATCGGAAGATAGATGCGCTGCTGCTCGGCCAGCGTCGTTGCCTCCAGCAGCGTATCGAGCGCCGGGCCAACACCCGGAAGACTCCGGAAATGGCGCATCACCGCCCAGGCCAGCGCACCGCAGGTGCCGCGATAGTAGAAGGTCTTCCGCGCTCCACGGCTCTGGAACATGCCGATGTTTCTGTCCCAGAACCGCTGCTCGGTCTCCGACAGCTCGGGGCGCATCGCTGTCCGGTAGACCCGCTCCGCCTGCGGGTGCCAGCCGTCGCCGAAGAAGCGAAAGAGATCCTCGAAGGCCAGCGTCCGCAGCGCGCTTACCTTAAGCGCGAGCAGCGCGTTCTGGCGCGGATTCATGTCGACCGCGACCACCTCTGCCGGCGCATCCAGCAGGTAGTCCAGCGCGTTGCAGCCTGCAGAGGTGATGACCACCACCCGCGACGAGGCATCCAGCGCCATCGCCTCGCGGTCCGTGCGCGGATCCTCCCAGCACATGTTGTAGATCAGGTTGTTGCCGTGAACCCGCGCGAAGAGTGCATCCGACAGCCCGCTCTTCATCGTCCGGGCCAGACCGCCGATCCCATCCGCTCCGCCAACACCCAGTGATTCCAACATCCGTAGACTCCACAAAGGAAGAGGCCTCCACAGCCCAAGAGCACATGCTCGGCGGAGGTCGCGCACTCTTGGTCGCTCCCTATGACAGCCACACGACCGTCGCGCGGAGGTTGAAGGGCATCCGCGTGACCATTTCTTGAACCACCACTCCCCTTCACGACGCCGTGACCCGATCTCCGCAAAAGCAACGCAAAGATGCCTCCACCACTTCACGACATCGTCGCATTGGCAGGCGATACCCTCCCGTGTCCAAGACCCCCACGTTCGAGGCCACCATGAGTTCCGGCATCCAGGCCAACTTTGTTGCTGCCGTCACCCGCTTCGACACCGCAATCGTCACCTTCGTGGGTGCGCGTCGGAAGAGACCCGTGGCCCGCCTCATGCTCGCCCTGACCCATGCCGGCGACACCGAGTCGTGGTTCCTCCAAGGACTGCTGCTCTCGCTCGTTCACCCCATGCCGGGCACCGTCTTCGCTCACATCGCCGTCGCAGCCCTCGCCGCCACCGGCGTGGCGCAGCTCCTCAAGCGGAGCTGGAAGCGCCCCCGCCCCAGTGCCGCGGTCCCGGGCTTCATGCCGGCCTGCCAGGTGCCCGACTGCTTCAGCTTCCCATCGGGCCACTCCTGTGTCGCCTTCGCCGTCGCATCGGCCCTGCAGGGCTTTGGCTCGCTTGGCACCTTCGAGCTCGCCCTCGCCTGCGGCGTTGGATCTTCGCGCGTCTATCTCGGCGCACACTACCCGCTCGATGTGGTAGTCGGGGCCTCTGTAGGCTGGATGGTCGGCGCTGCTACACGCGTGCTGCTCGCGCCCTAGTCCACCTCTCACATCTGAGCCGAGGAGTACCGCCATGGTCGTCCGAAACGCGAACCTTCCCACCCGCCGCGACTTCCTCCGCATCACCGGCGTCGCCGGTGCCTCGGTCCTCTTCGGCGCGGCCTGCTCCGACGGCAGCAACGGCTCCGAAACCGTCGTCGATGACACCTCCGCAGACACCGGCGGCGAAGGCTCCGACGCGACCGCAGACGCGGCAGCAGACACAACGGCGGACACCGCCGCTGACACGACTGCGGATATCATCGCTGACACGACCGCCGACACCACGCCGGCCGAGTATGTGGAGCCCGAGGCTGGCTGGCCGGCCTGCGATCTCGCCGCCACCACGCAGACCGTCACCTTCGTCCATATCAACGACGCGCACGGCAACTTTGCCCCGCTCAAGGATGGAAAGAGCCCCGCTGCACGCGCCCGCGGCTACTTCGACAAGGTCAAGCGGGAGAACCCCTTCTCGCTCTTCACCAACGGCGGTGACGACTTCGAAAAAGGTTCGGTTGCCGAGCTCCGCTCCTCCGGTCAGGCCACGCTCGATTACCTCGAGGCCATGGACTACGATGTCCGCTGCATCGGCAACCACGACTTCGCCTGGAGCGCCGACACCCTCCTCGACTTCACCCGCGCCGGCACCGCCAAGGTGCTCTGCTCGAACGTCGAGTACACGGGCGCGAACCCTGAGCGGTGGGGCGCGCTGCCCTTCACAACCGTCGAGGTTGGCTGCGTCACCATCGGCTTCTTCAGCCTCGTCTCCAAGCCCTGGAACGAGCGCAACGAGCAGTACACCGGCGACTTCTTCGCCACCGACTTCCCCGCCCGCTGGGACTGGAGCGAGCGCGCCCGCGAGATCGTCACCGCACACCGCGCCGAGGTCGACCTCATGGTCTGCATCTCCCACCTCGGCAACGGCGGCGACCAGGAGCTCGCGGCCGCCGTCGACGGCATCGATGTCATCCTCGGTGCACACTCCCACACCGTTCTCATGCGCGAGGAGCTGGTCAACAACACCATCATCATCCAGTGCGGCTCGAGCCTCGGCTGGGTGGGTCGGCTCGACCTCGACTTCGACCTCACCACGCGTGCCCTCACGACTCATCGCTACCGCATGACGCCGAATATCCCGGGCACACTGCCCGAGAACCCGCGCGTCGCCCAAGCCATGACAGAGATGCTGGAGCGGCACGCGCCGGATGCCCACACGACCATCGCCCGTTGCACCTTGCCCCTCAGTGCAGCCGGCATCGCCGACCTCACCTCACGCGCAGCCATCGAGGTGGCCGGTGTGGACGCGGCCATGACCGACTCCACCACCGTCTGGTCCACCTGGGGCGCGGAGGGCATCACCGAGCAGGACCTTGCCGACACCTACAAGGTAGAGCGCCAGCCCGCCGGCACGCCCGGCTTCAACGGCTTCTACACCGCGGAGGTCACGGGCGAGGCGCTGGAGCTCATCCGCCAGAGCGCCAGTGACCGCTGGCGGTTCGCAGGCCCTGCGACCATCGATCCCGCTGCCACCTATCGCATCGCCGTACAGAAGATCCTGGTCTTCAATGCAGACGTCTACCTGCTCCCCGGCGTCGTCTTCAGCAGCCAGACCTTCTTCCTCGAAGCCTGGGAACTGCTCGAGCGCTTTGGCCGCCTGCGTGCGACGGCCGGCCTGCCCTTCAACGAGGGCTAAGCGAAGCCTCCGCGCCGAGGCGCGGAGGTGCCCGCCTGCGACTACTTCGTCAGCGTCAGCGTATCGAGCTGCGTGCCGTCGAGGCGGTAGGCATTGATGTTCAGGGTGCGGTCGTTCACGTCGACCATGAGGTAGTTCTCGGTCTTCTCGGAGACCTCGGTCCACCAGCCCGCGCCATTGTCGTAGAGCGGGGCGCCCACGCCGGCCGCCACGATGAAGACGGTCCCCTCACCCGGCGCCACAACGGCCCGGTTCCGGATGGGCCGCGACCGCTCATAGTTGTGGTCGTGGCCGTTGAAGACCAAATCCACATTGTGCTTGTCGATGATGGGCAGCCAGAAGTCCTGCAGGTCGAGCGCCGAGCCGTGGTTGGTCGAGGCGCTGTAGAGGGGACGGTGGTTGAGGACGATCTTCCAAGTGGCGTCGGCGTTGGCCTCGAGCGAGGTGTCGAGGAAGTCCTTGTAGGTGGTGCCGAGCAGGGTGCTCTCGTCGAGCGGGGTGTCGCACATAGAGACGACCACCATATTGCCGTAGCGCATCACAAAGTTGCGCTCACGCCCGGGCAGCGCGAACTGTGCGAAGTAGGTCACGACGACCTGGTCGTGGTTGCCGTTGGTGGGCACGAAGGGCACCTGCGCGAGGGCGTTGGCGCCCTTCTGGAACCAGAGATCCCACTGCGCCTGCACGGGGCCAACCTCGACGGCATCGCCCGAGAAGAGCATGAAGTCGGCGCCCTTCTCGAGGAGCTGGTCGGTCGCGGTCTTCCAAGAGTCGTAGTTGGGCGAGCGGGTATCGCCGATGACGGCGAAGGAGAAGGGAGCCGCGCTGCCCTTCTCAGGCGCCGTCACGAAGCTCTTGACCTCGCTCCAGCCGCCCTCTCCGCCGACCTTGTAGTAGTAGGTCTTGGAGGGCTCGAGATCGCAGATGTGGACCTCGTGGGTACGGCGATTGCTCAGACCCGAGTAGGAGAAGTTGTAGCCGTAGTATTCGCGGTTGAGGGCGTCGGGCGCCTCGCCAAGGTGCACAACCGACGAACGGTTCGCCTCGGAGGTCACCCAGAGCAGCGCGGCAGTGCGCGACGCGTCGTCGGTGGGGAAGGTGATGCGGACAACCTGCGGGAGGTCGGTCGAAGTGCCGCAGCTCAGGCGGCGCTTGGAGGTGCCGAGCAGCTTGGGGACCTCGTAGCTGCAGGAACGGGGAACATAGGCGGTGTCGAACTCGCCCGTCAGCTCGCAGTCGCGGGCGATGTAGTTGCCACTGCCGTCCACCGGCTCCAGGGGGAGGGTCTCAGGAACGCTGCCCGAGCCGCTGCCAGAGCCTTCGGAGCCGCTGCCAGAGCCGGCCCCGCCCGTGTCGCTGCCCGAACCGTCGGCGCCTGCATCGACGGCTACAACCGG